>CAZVVF010000098.1:0-9580 GCA_964630575.1 uncultured Burkholderiales bacterium
AAAAAGCTGTCCAAGGAAGATCCTGCCAGTCCTTTGGCTGAGATCTACCCCTGGTCCGAGGATAGCCCAGAAGAGCTGGCTCAATTTCAGGTGCCACGAGGCGCAGGAAGAGAGTTCGCTGCCATCACGGGCGACTACAACCCCATTCATATCTCTTCGATTCTAGCCAAGCTCTTCGGTGTCAAGCGAGACCTGGTTCACGGAATGTGGGGCGTAGCAAGGGCTATGTCCACGGTCAAGGAGCTGAACGAAGAGACACCAATTCGAGTGGACATCGCTTTCAAAGGACCCTTGTTCATGACCCACCATATCAGGGTTCAGGCCACGCCCTGTTCAGAGGGGCGTAGCCTCAGGCTGTTCTGTGGCCAAGAAACCCGCCCCGCTGTGCAGATCGTTGTGCGTGAAGCGACCCCGGAATCCGTGCCAGAGTCTCTCTGATCTAAGTCGAACGGGAGCTACCATCGAGAACGATCTTGGAAATTTCCAGGAGTTGCTGCGACAGCGGGTTGGACTTTCTCCACACCAATCCAATGGTTCGCGTTGGTTGGGGAGCCGGTAGACGAGCGATGGAAACGTCGGCCGAGCGCGTCTCAAGCGGCACCGCCATCCTGGGTATCAGAGTAACCCCGATACCGGCACCGACCATCTGAACCAGAGTCGAGAGGGAGCTTCCTACCATCAGGGATCTTGGGTTTGGCCCACAAAAGGAGAGAGCCTGGTCGCGGAAGCAGTGCCCCTCCGCCAGCAACAAAAGCTCCATCTCCCGCAACATCCTCGCGTCGGGCACGGGTTTGCCTTGGTCTTCGAACGGTCGGACCAGAACAAACTCTTCGGTCAGCAACTCGACGCTCGTCAAAGAGGGCTCGGGCTCAGGCAGAGCCATCAAGGCCGCATCGAGATCGGCGCCGAGAAGATCGGCCACCAGTTTCTGGGTGATGCCCTCACGAGGTCTCACCTTCAATCCTGGATAGTGGTGCGCGATGTTCTTGACGACCGTCGGGAGAAGATAGGGAGCCACCGTCGAGATCGCCCCGATCCTCAGCTCTCCGCTGAATGTGGATTGGCCGGAACGGACGTAATTGCTCAATTCGTCTACCGCCCGAAGGATCGCCTGAATTCGTTCGGCAGTAGCGACCCCCAGTGGGGTCAGACGCGTGCCCCTGCCTCCCCGCTCCACCAGTTGCACCCCCAGAATCTCTTCGAACTGCTTGACCTGGATGGAGAGGGCCGGTTGGGAAACCGAGCATTCCTCGGCGGCACGCCCAAAATGGCCGTGCTGGGCCAACGCCCGGAAATAGCGAAGGTGCCTGATAGAGATTTCACTCATAAGAAAATCTTATCACATCTATTGGCCTGTGTGTCTGTATTTCTCTACGACTTCCTGTCAGAATACCTGAGACGACACATTTTGCAATTCTCACCAGCAAATCGAGATGAAGTGATTGGATAATTTAATGAACAAAAATGACTCAGCCGGACTATGCCCCGTCTTACACGGAGGCAACACCGCCTCTGGCAAATCAAATATGGACTGGTGGCCGAATGCCTTAAACCTAGACATTCTGCACCAGCACGACCATAAAACCGACCCTATGAATCCCGATTTTGACTATTCAGAAGAACTGAAGAAGCTCGATGTTGAACAGCTGAAAAAGGACCTGCACAATCTTATGACCGACAGCCAGGATTGGTGGCCCGCCGATTGGGGGCACTACGGCGGTCTCATGATTCGCATGGCCTGGCACGCCGCAGGCACCTACCGCACATCCGACGGCCGTGGCGGTGCGGGCACGGGGAATCAGCGTTTCGCTCCACTGAACTCGTGGCCAGACAACGTCAACCTAGACAAGGCCCGCCGCCTGCTCTGGCCCATCAAAAAGAAGTACGGCAACAAGCTGAGTTGGGCCGACCTGATCGTTTTGGCGGGCAACGCCGCCTACGAATCCATGGGGTTGAAGACCTTCGGCTTCGCCTTCGGTCGGGAAGACATCTGGCATCCCGAAAGAGACACCTATTGGGGCTCTGAAAGCGAGTGGCTGGCCGAGAGTTCCGAAAGATATGGAAGCGACGACCGCAGCACACTGGAGAACCCTTTGGCCGCCGTTCAGATGGGTCTTATCTACGTCAACCCCGAGGGTGTAGACGGCAATCCCGATCCCCTGAAAACAGCTCAAGACATTCGAGTCACCTTTGCCCGAATGGCCATGAACGACGAAGAAACCGTGGCTCTCACAGCCGGAGGGCACACTGTAGGGAAGTGTCACGGCAACGGCAAGGCGGACAACCTCGGTGCGAATGTTGAAGCGGCCGATCCCGAAGACCAGGGCCTGGGTTGGATCAACAAGACCAGCCGGGGCGTTGGTCGCGATACGGTGACCAGTGGAATCGAAGGCGCCTGGACCACCCATCCGACCAAGTGGGACAACGGCTACTTTTACCTGCTCTTCAACTACGATTGGGAGCTCAAAAAGAGCCCCGCTGGTGCCTGGCAGTGGGAACCGATCGGCATCAAGGAAGAAGACAAGCCTGTGGATGTGGAGGACCCCAGCATCCGCTACAACCCGATCATGACCGATGCCGATATGGCTATGATCAAAGACCCCATCTACCGCAAAATCTCGGAGAATTTCTATAAGAACCCGAAGCTCTTGGACGAGGCTTTTGCCCGAGCCTGGTTCAAACTGACCCACCGCGATATGGGTCCAAAATCTCGCTACATCGGCCCTGAGGTACCGCAAGAGGATCTGCTGTGGCAAGACCCTGTGCCTGCCGGCTCCAGCGACTACGATGTCGAGGCTCTCAAGGTTCGGATCGCCGAGTCCGACCTTAGCGTCAGCGATCTCGTGACAACCGCCTGGGACAGCGCGCGAACCTTCCGGGGCTCCGACAAACGAGGCGGAGCGAACGGGGCTCGCATCAGACTCTCTCCCCAAAAAGACTGGGAGGGCAACGAGCCGGAACGGTTGGCCCGGGTCCTTTCTGTGCTGGAGGGCATCAGCGCAGACAGCGGTGCCAGCTTGGCAGACGTGATCGTGTGCGCCGGTAACGTGGGTATCGAGAAAGCCGCCAAAGAAGCGGGATTCGACATCACGGTTCCCTTTCTCCCCGGCCGTGGAGACGCCACCGCCGAGATGACCGATATCGAGTCCTTCGACGTTTTAGAGCCCATTCACGACGGCTATCGAAACTGGCTCAAAAAAGACTACTCCGTCAGCGCTGAAGAATTGATGCTAGACCGTACCCAATTGATGGGGCTTACAGCCTGTGAGATGACCGTTCTAGTGGGGGGCATGCGCGTGCTGGGCACCAATCACGGCGGTAGCAAGCACGGTGTGTTCACCGACAACGAAGGCGCCCTCAGCAACGACTTCTTCGTCAACCTCACCGACATGGCAAACACCTGGAAACCCACCGGTCGCAATCTCTATGAGGTCTGCGATCGCAAGAGCGGTGAAACTCGCTGGACCGCTACACGCATCGACCTGGTCTTCGGCTCCAACTCTATCCTGCGCTCCTACGCCGAGGTGTACGCCCAGGACGACAACCAGGAAAAGTTCGTAAAGGACTTCGTCACCGCCTGGAACAAAGTCATGAACGCCGACCGTTTCGACTCGTTCCACAACCGATCACACGCTCAGTGAAATTCTGAGCTCGAACCCTTAGGAGAATAGACCCGTGACTCAAGTACAAACACCAATAAGAATCGGAATCATACCCGAAGATCGCCAAAAGATCGCAGCTGAGTTGTCGCATCTGTTGGCCGACACATACACCCTCTACCTGAAATCCCACAACTTCCACTGGAACGTAACCGGACCGATGTTCATGTCGCTCCACAACCTGTTTGAAGAGCAGTACACCGAACTTGCAGAAGCCGTGGACGCGATCGCCGAACGCATTCGAATACTGGGTGAGAAAGCTCCGGGAACATTCCGAGAGTTTCTCGCTCTTACATCTCTCAACACAGACGACGGCACAGACCTTTCATCCAACCAGATGGTGGAGAGCTTGATGCAGGGACACGAACAGGTTGTTCGCACAGCCAAAAAAGTGCTTTCTGCACTGGAAGGTGCCAACGACGAAGGAACCGCCAGCCTCGTGGGAACTCGCATCGAAACTCACGAAAAGGCAGCCTGGATGCTGAGAAGCCTTCTAGGATAGAAAAGACGACCCAGGCACAGGATCACGACGTGCCTGGAGTCGAGCGCAGAGTCGCGGGCAGCCTTACAAGCCAAGCCCGCGGCTCCTTGCCTAGACCATGATAGCCCTTCCATTAAAATCCGAAATCAGACGTTGCCGAACTCGCAGAGAGTTGCAACTCCTAGCGGAGCGCGCTCTTGAAGACACGTTCTCGTGCGAGCGTCGTCGCATGTTTTTGTTCGACGAAACGGAACAGAGTTCACAAGTCCAAGCAGCGATCGCCTCCAACCCCGTCTCTGTAGCTCTTCTCGGACGGGAATCAGCGCTCCATGAGGCCCAGGTCGTCGATAGCGACACTTGGAGGCGATGTTGCCCACGGGCCGACCACGGTCACGTTCTCCTCGGACCGCTTCTCATCGACCTCACCCTAGCTGGGATACTCGCTGTCACCAGAGACGACTGTGCCCACGCCTTCAGTGAAAACGATCTGGCCCAGATGAATAGACTCTGTCTCTACTTTTCCAGCCGCCTCAGTCAAATTGAGAGACCGAACCCCAACATCTTTAGCCGTCTCACACCGAGAGAGTGTGAGGTCGCAGAGTTGGTTCGAAGTGGCCTCAAGAACCTCGAAGTCGCGCAAGAACTCGTTCTTTCCGAACACACCGTAAAACAATATCTCAAGTCGATCTATCGAAAACTGGAAGTCCGAAGTCGCACTGAACTGTCTCATCTTTTCTAGCGCTTCAAATGGGCTTGATTATGACCATCGTAATAATGGTGAGGATCACAGCGCAAAGAAACAGTGGCAAGCGCTTGCGGTGATCGTTTGTCGGAACCTCCTGGCCAACAGCCATCCTCCGAACGCGACCAACCAGTATACCGTGAAGCGCCGAAACGACGATGGCCATAAGGAACTTGACGACAAACCAGGCCTGGCTCCACCAACGGACCTTCCAGGCCATCCAAAGGCCGAGAGTCCAGGCCAAAAGCATGCCCGGCGAGGTCCAGTTGTCATCCAGGTGCAAAAGCTCTTCGACCTCTTCGGCGGTTGCAGAGTTCGGGCGTCGAGCGAAGAAATGAACCAGACCGAACATTCCCGCCATCCAAACGATAACGGCCATCAGGTGAACAACTTTTGCCACTTCGTAGAGCCTCACGCGGAGTGCCTTCGGGCCAAAACGAACAAGGTGCCAAAAGGTATCAGGCTCGCCCCTGACCACCGCAAAGCGACGTTCCTGGGAAACAGACCGGAACTCCACAAGCGCAGCAGGGCATACTGATAGCCCAAAAACGCAAAACCGTGAACTGGTCCTACCCACTGAACAAAAAAGCTCTGCCCTCCCCAATATTTCATGGGCACAGCAAAGAGCAAGAGAATCAAGAGAGTCGCCCCTTCTAGCAAGGCCAAGCGGTAGAACGATTTAGGTAGATCGGGCATGCCTTTGTTCTACAGTGTTGCCGACTCTGGGACCATCCCTCGAACGAGGAGGTTATCCGGGTATGTGATGGTGAGACCGCTGCCGTGCTCAATGGTCTCGGCCAACGTAAGAGAGACCGTCAAAAGGACGAGGTGACTTCCGTCCCACACCTCGACACAAGGAATAATGAATGTGTGGAGTAAGCATTCATCGGGAATGAAGCAGTTCTACTATAAATGAGGAGATTTCATGAATAAATTCTTTAAAAGAGGCCGGATCGTCCTAGGGGCAACGGCCATGGCAGCCGTTATGGCCTCCGGGTGTGGTGACTCAGAAAGTTTCGTTTACACCAATCCGCAGAGCACCATTGCACCACCCATAGCCGTCAACGATGCCTTCACGGCTCTAGGCAACGCTACCCTGGAGCGTACCGCCGCGAACGGAGTGCTGACGAACGACACCCTAAACGGGGCCGCAATTATCAGCTTCGATTCAGAAGGTAGCAACGGCGGTAGTATGGTGCTAAACAACGATGGCAGCCTGAGCTACACGCCGGTTTTTGGCTTCGTGGGTGCCGAATCGTTTGGCTATACCATCGCCAACGTGAGCGGTGAAGCCACCGCCACCGTTACCTTTACCAGTACGGGCAGCGGCTTCTTCGTGGACAACACAGCAGCCGACGGTGGAGACGGTAGCCAAGCTTCCCCTTTTGACACTCTAGCCGAAGCAGTGGCCGCAGCCTCTGACGGAGATACCGTGTTTGTATCACGCGGAAATGGTACCAGCGATGGCCTTACCGGTGCTGTGAATCTACCCACCGGCGTAGACCTGATCGGTGAAGGCGTTGGGCTCATTCTGGCTCAGACGATCGTGCCCGCTGGGACTGCACCTGTGATACAGGGACCGATTTTTTGCGGCGGCGACAATACCATTTCGGGGCTAACCATTCGAGGCTCTGCCGAAAGCGCCATCGAAGCCGAAAATGTCGGTGACATTTTCATCTTGAATAACACCATTGGGGGAAGTGCCGATGAGAATATCTTTCTAACAAACACCACCGGTACAGTCACTATCAGTCAGAATAGCTTCGATGACCCGCCCACGGCGGACCAAAGTTTGATCTGTTCAGAAAATGAGGACACAAACGGTAATCTGGTTATCAGCGACAACACCTTCACCAACCCGAGCAACAACGATTTGGATGCTCTCGCTCTCGTTGTGGGTATGGGAACCAGTGTTATGGATGTGACCGTGAATGGAAACGTGGCCAACGGTAACGTGGCCAATCAATTTGATGCGGGTTTCATCATCGTGGCCGTCGGCGACAGCCAGATGACGGCTACGGTCTCAGACAACATCCTAAACAATTTTACGAATGAACCGATCGCCTTGGTGGCCGATGACCCCGGCTCCTCGATGAATGGAAGTATTTCCGGAAATATGATATCCAACGCCAGCAGCGAGGTGGGGATTTTTGGACAGACTAACGACGGTGATACGATCACCATCTCAGGAAACGTGGTGTCTGATACCATTGGGCCCAATATCTACTTCGATGTGATCACTGGCGGTACATTCGTGATCGAGAACAACCAACTCAGCGGCTCTCCAAACGACGGTATCCTCTTCGATGCTGGGTCCAACGGCGACGTGAAGATAGCTGTTCGCAATAACACGATAGACAGCACCCCTCACAGTATTCACCTGGACTGGACTGGAAGCGGCGACCTTTGCGCGGTAATCACCGGAAACGACGTCACTTCAGATATCATTCTCGACGGCAGTGGAGCCCCCGGAGTTTTTAGCGTCGAGCAACTGAACTCGCTGGAGTTCTTGAACACGATGAACGGTAATAGTGTTACCTACAACACCGTGGATGAAGTCGATGAAGGAGAGTGCATGATTCCTTAACAGGATGTCAAGCTAAAAAAGGCCGGGAGTTTTCCCGGCCTTTTTTTATTGGAAAGACTCCTCCACCGAACGGATCCAAAAGGCTCATAGCCCCCCTGAGATCGATGGGCCTTGGACAGCCTTTCAGAGAGCTCTCTCTTGATCTTCACTGCAGGCGACTGTGGACAGATGTAACAAAATGAGGCCCAAATTCTGCGAATTGTTAACAATTCATAAATCTGACAGCGTCTACCAGACCCTAAAATGAGACTGTGAATATTGGTATCAACCCCCAAACAATGAGAATCGCTGCCCGAACAAAGATGGCTGTGGAGTCGACGAAACCGACCGATGTTTCGCCGCAGGACTACCAGCAACCCGATGTGGACGATCTTTTCAAGGACGGCAGCCCGCAGTGGGGGCGCGAATACGACAAATACATCGCCTCCACTCAGGTTCCGCATCCGGTAGAATCGACCAGCTACTACAATGAGGCCGAAGACAAGGCCGCTGCTACGGCGTACTACAAGAGCCTAGAGGGCTTGAGTGGACCGGAACGGATGAAAGCGTTGAGCAAAACGGTGGGAGAAACCCATCGCCCGGATCCTAAGGGCTATCACTATGTGATCGCCAAAAATCTCTACACAACAGTGGACAAACATCCCGACGGCACAATCCGCTCCGTCTACAATCGAGAACCAGTGAAGTTTCTCAAGTATCCCGACATCTCATTGTCGACCCTCTCCGAGAACGAGTTGTGCTCTATCGCCGGAGCCTGTAGCTCCTCACCCGAAGTGATCGGTGCCTGGTTGGGATTTCAGCGTGGCAACGCAGAAATGAACTGCGAACATACCGTTCCCCAATCGTATTTCAACAAGCAAGAGCCCATGCGAAGCGACCTACACCACCTCTACTCTTGCGATATTGGGGAGAACTCTCGTCGAGGAAGTACCAAATATGGAAGCTTCAAGCCCAAGGGAGGCCGGGGGGAAGTGGCCAGAGCGACTCTCTACTTTATGCTGCGCTACCCGAAAGTGAAACTTCCCTATAACTCGCGAGACGTAGACATGCTCAAGCAGTGGGCTACCGATGACCCACCGAGCCTGCACGAAAAACACCGCAACGCCGAGATCCAGAAAATCCAGGGAAATCGTAACCCTTTTATCGACCATCCCGAATGGCTCAAGGATTTTCAAGCGTCTCGCTGAGTACAGAGTATCGAGCAACGGGCCCCGATCCACCTACTTCGAAGGTCTCTCAGTATGAAACCGGGCCTCCGAAGAGCCCCCACAACCACTCCTTTCGGAACCAACAGTCTTGTTCATGACTCACTCGCGACTGTTCTGTGGGCTCTCCACTTTAGGACGTCGCTTCGGATAAGTCTCGGCGAGGACAAACCGGGACTTGTCGCAAAAGCCACGAGGTGTTTTCTGAGCAAGACCCTTTGCAGCAGCACCTGAAAAAGGCACAGGCTGACGGACGATTTGTAGACTCCGGATCCATTTTGCTCAATCCCCAAAAGGCTCTGCAGAAATTTGCAACGTTTGGCCTGGCAAAGCCGGGTTTCTGGGTGCTCAAAATCGTCCAGGCGGCAGTTGCCGTGGGGGCCCCAGAAATTCGTTTTAAATTCCTCAGAAAAAGGGTCGTGATCAGCTTCGGCAACGTTGGGGATTGGCAGGCCAGCGATGTGCTAGCTATGATCGGTGAGGGAGCCTCTTGCCCCACCCGTGCCTTGCGACATTTGCTGATAGGCCTTGTGGCCGCCACAGGGGATGCGAACAAGAGTGTCGTCTGGAGTTGTGGCGACGATACGGTGCTATTTTCCAAATCAGAAGTGACGTTGAGTCCCAACCGCGATCCAAGTCTGGTCACCATCACGGCTCACCGCTCCGACCGGGACACGAGCCTCGACGCCTGTCTCACGTTCCCTCTGCGCCATGTCGTGAGACAAACATTTCATGAATACAAGGCCCTCATCGATCATTGCGACCGCTGTCCTGTCCCCCTATTTCTCGACGGAAGAGAACTTCCAGTGCGATACGCCCGCACTGTGGAAGACCTGCCCCAGGTTCATCCTACGAACGAATCTATGAGAAAGCAGAATTTGTTGGCCGTGGTTCCATTTGGGACAG
>CAZVVF010000099.1:0-9575 GCA_964630575.1 uncultured Burkholderiales bacterium
ACCATTGGACCTGGTCTTGGTCTTGGTAACGGTGTGGGCAAAGCCATGGAAGCTATCGGTCGCAATCCGGAAGCTGAGCCTAAGATTAAGAATAACATGATTGTTGGTTTGGCGTTTATTGAGGCTCTCTCTATCTACGCCCTGGTAATTGCTTTTATTCTGGGTAGTAAAGTAGCGTAGTTTCGAGGTCTTTGTAGGAGTCGCGTATGGATATCGTCATGTCGGTCCTAAAAAGCCTTGACTTTGACCCCATTACCTTTGCCTGTCAGGTCGGACTGTTTTTCGTCTTGCATTTTTCGCTGAACGCTTTGGTGTATCAGCCGATTATGAGAATTCGGGAAAGTCGGGATCGCAAGATCTCGACGAGTCTGGCAAGCGCAGAAGAAGCCGCTTCTGAGGCTCGACGCCTCAAGAGTGAGTATGAGGAAAAGGTGAGAAGTGCCAGGGCCGCAGGTCAGTTGGCACTTACCGAGGCTACCGAGGCTGCAGAGGCGGCGCGTAAAGCTAGAATTGAGAAGGCTCGGGCCGAAGCGTCTGAGGTTCTGAAGGCAGCTCGCGAGGAAGCTGAAGCGGTCATGGTTAAGGCTGAGGAGACGTTGGAGAGTCAGTCGGAGCAGGTTGCGAACGCAATTGCGACCAGGCTGCTCGTTGCCTCTCTCGGTGATTCTGAGGGGCGTTTGGTTATGTCGAAGATTGGAGGAGCGTCTTGAGTTTAAGCATTCTTAGCGATATTCACATGACCATGCCTCAGGTCTTTGACTGGCTTGTGTCGTTGGTGAACTTCGGGATTATGTTCTTGTTGTTTCGATTGGTTGTGATTCTCCCTATGCAGGAGGCTGTGAAGCTGCGCGAGCAGCGAGTAGCCTTGAGGCTTAAGGAGATTGAGCAGATAGCCAAGGACGCAGAGGCAACGAAGGCAGACTTTGAAGCTCGCTTCGGCGAGGTTGATAAGGTTCTGGCAGAAGTGAAGGAAACGTCTGAGCGTTCCCTCGCGCAAGTAAAGTCGCGACTGGAAGAGCGTGCCCTGGCCGAGGAGCGTTATGTCCTCGACAAGGCGCGTGCTGAAGCAGTGTCGATCCGCCGAGAGGCAGATTGCAAGGTTCGGTCGCAGGTCGCTGGCGCGGCTGTCGCTCGTGCGGAAGCACTGCTGGCAGAAGCTCTCGATGCCTCTACTCAGAATAAGGTCCTGGCTGCTGGGGTCGGTAAGATTGGAGAGCTAGGTGCTTCTTAAAGCTGTTGCTGTCAGGTACGCCGATGCACTTCTCTCTCTGGAGAAGAAGGCCGGCGGCCTTGATAAATTGGATGAGGATCTGGCCTTGGTCACATCGACCGTTTCCGAACATGACGGACTTCGGTCCGTCATGGAGTCTCCCACGGTTCCGAGCGCAAAGAAACAAGCTGTGCTCAAGAGCGTGTTCGATGGCGAAGTGTCGGCTACGGTTCTCAATTTTCTTTACGTTCTGGTCGATAAGAAGAGGGAAGAGTATCTCGCTACGATCCTGGAAGTCTTTCAGGAACGAGTGCGGGAGTTGCGGGGCGGAATGGCTTGCCATGTCCGCTCGGCAAAACCGCTCACAGCTTCTCTTCGCAAAGATTTGCTGAAAAGCCTCAACGAGTTTTCTGGACGAGAAGTCGAGTTGACTGAGGAGGTCGAGCCCGATTTGTTGGCCGGAATGGTGGTCACTGTAGGTGACCGAGTTATTGACACAAGTTTTCGCAATCAACTGCGGGAAGTCGAAGAACGACTTTCGCGGGTTGAATGATTGTAATGGAGGATTAGAATGGCGATTCGAGCCGAAGAGATCAGTGATATTCTTGTAAAAGAGATCGAGGGTTACGATCCCGACGTCAAGGATCTCCCTTACGGGACTGTCGTACAGGTCGGGGATAACATCGCGACGGTCTATGGCCTAAGAAACGCTCGTGCGGGGGAGTTGCTCTCCTTCGCTGGCGGCGAACTAGGTATCGCGATGAACCTCGAAGAGGATACCATCGGTGCCGTGATCATGGGTGAAGATACCAAGATCAAAGAGGGGGACCGCGTCGAAGGTACCGGCAAAATTGCTGAAGTGCCAGTCGGTGAGGCTCTCTTGGGTCGAGTTATCGACGCCCTGGGTAATCCGATCGATGGACTGGGACCGATCGAGACCACGGAGATGCGGACGATTGAGTTCACAGCACCTACCGTGCCTGAGCGTCACAGTGTGCACGAACCCCTTCAGACCGGGATTAAAGCTGTTGATGCTTTGATCCCTATCGGTCGGGGCCAGCGTGAGCTTATCATCGGTGATAGGCAAACCGGGAAGACCGCTATCGCCGTTGACGCTATCGTCAATCAGCGTGATACGGACTGCTACTGCGTCTATGTCGCAATCGGGCAGAAGACGAACAACGTGGCAGCTGTTGTGGACAACTTGAGAGAGGCTGGCGCTCTCGTCGGCAAAACGGTCGTCGTTTCTGCTAGCGCTAATGAATCTCCCTCGATGCTCTATCTGGCTCCCTATACGCGCTGCGCTATCGCTGAGCAGTGCATGTATCAGGGTAAGCACGTTCTCATCGTTTATGACGATCTTACCAAGCACGCTAACGCCTATCGGGAGATATCGTTGTTGCTCCGTCGTCCGCCCGGTCGTGAAGCTTATCCTGGGGACGTCTTCTTCTTGCACTCAAGATTGCTCGAGCGTGCCGCGAAACTGCACAAGGACCTTGGTGGCGGCTCCATGACGGCTCTGCCCATCATTGAGACTCAACTCGGCGACGTGTCGGCCTATATTCCGACCAACGTTATCTCCATTACCGATGGACAGATATTCTTGGATAACGACTTGTTCTATCAAGGGATTCGCCCCGCGGTAGACGTCGGTATCTCGGTGTCGAGGGTGGGTGGTTCCGCGCAGATCAAGGCGATGAAAAAGGTCGCCGGTCCCATGCGACTGGACTTGGCTCAGTATCGTTCTTTGGCGGCTTACGCGAAGTTGTCGGCCGACGAACTCGATAAGCAGAGCCGAGAGCAACTCGCTCGCGGTGCTCGCTTGACCGAAATTCTGAAGCAGCGTCAATTCGATGTTATGCCTGTAGAACTTCAGGTGTGCATTCTGTACGCGGCTACGCAAGGTCATGTCGATGATATAGAGGTTGAAGATATCAAGGCCTTTGAAAGCGGATTTCACGACTATGTGAAAGCCAATCATTCTGACATTCACGAGGACTTGAAGAAGACAAAAGCCTTGAGTGACGAGTTGACCGCTAAGCTTGATAGCGCAATCAAGGCCTTCAAAGAGGAGTTTCTCGCCGGCCGCAACGCCTAGGAGTAAAAGAGATGTCGAGTCTTAAAGACATAAAGAACCGCATCAAATCTGTTCGGAACATTCAGCAGATAACGAAGGCCATGAAGATGGTTGCGGCTTCTCGCATTCGAAAGGCCGAGGACCAACTCAAAGCGGCGAAGCCTTATGCTGAGAAGTTGAAGGAGGTCGTTTTTGACCTGACTTCCGGTATCGATGAGGTTCTTCATCCCTTGATGGAAGTCCGCAAGGTAGAGAACGTCGCCGTTATCGTCGTTTCCTCCGACAAAGGTCTGTGCGGAGCTTACAATAACAATCTGCTTCGCATCGCCTGGAAAGAGCTTGAGGCGACTCCGCCTCGGTTCTTGGTATGCATCGGGGCAAAGGCAAACAAATACCTCGCTCGTCGGGGTGTCAAGCCGGACGCCCAGAAGATCGGTTGGGAACCTGAATTCGAACTGGCGGAAGAATACGCCTTGATGGTCACCGATTGGTTCGTGACCGGTCAGGTGGACCAGGTTGTGGTTTACTACACTCAACCCGTGTCTTCTATGACCCAAGAACCGGTTCGGGAAGTCGTGTTGCCACTGCAAAAGGAAGGACTGGACCAAGAGGTTGGTTCCATTCCCTACGATTTTGAACCGTCGGCCGAGGCAGCGCTGGATGTGCTTTTGCCAAGGTACGTTCGCAACGTAATTTTCAAGATTCTGATGGAAGCCAAGGTCGGAGAACTGGCGGCGCGTCTGAAAGCCATGAGCAATGCGACAGACAACGCTGACAAGCTGGCCGACGAACTGACTCTTCAGTTCTTCCGGCTCCGTCAGGAAGCGATCACGACTGAGATTCTGGAAATCTCGAGTGGTGCCGAGGCCTTGGCTGCCTCTAAATAAGGCCAAACGATTTGGGGCGGATTGTCCGCCGAAATAGACTAAGGAATTTGCATACGACAGGGTCTCAAGAAGACCCATGTCTCAGGAGGAATGATGGCTGAAGGTACAGGGAAAATCGTCCAAATTTTGGGCTCCGTTGTTGATATAGAGTTTCCCCCGGGGCACTTACCCAATCTGTATAATGCACTGACTTGTAAGCGGGAAGTTTTCCGGGCGTTCACCGGTAGTGATATTCCCGAGTACGACCGTGAGCTTTACTTAGAAGTGATGGTGGAGTTGGGTAACAACAGAGTACGTTGTTTAGCGATGGGTACCACGGATGGTCTGCGTCGCGGAATGCCTGTTGAAGACACGGGTGCACCTATTACGGTTCCAGTTGGTCCTGAGACGCTCGGGCGAATGTTCAACGTTCTGGGCCGAGTGATCGACGGTGGCGAGCAGGTTGTGACAAAGCAACGCTTTCCGATTATCCGTAACGCTCCGCCTCTTTCGGAGCAGACGCCAACGGCCGTTGTTAACGAGACGGGAATTAAGGTCATCGACCTGCTGGCGCCATACTCCAAAGGTGGTAAGACCGGACTGTTCGGTGGTGCTGGTGTAGGCAAGACCGTACTGATTCAAGAATTGATTCACAACATCGCCAAAGAGCACGGTGGTTACTCGGTGTTCGCTGGGGTGGGTGAACGAACCCGTGAAGGGAACGACCTTTGGGAAGAGATGAAGGACTCTGGCGTTATCAAGAACACCGCCCTTTGTTTCGGCCAGATGGACGAGCCGCCGGGAGTGCGCTTTCGTATCGCCTTTACCGGAGTTACGATGGCTGAGTACTTCCGTGACGAAGCCGGTCAAGACGTTCTGCTCTTTATCGACAACATCTTTCGATTCGTACTGGCAGGTTCCGAGGTCTCGGCTCTCTTGGGTCGGATGCCTTCTGCGGTTGGTTACCAACCGACGCTAGCTACCGAAATGGGTCAGTTGGAAGAGCGTATCACCTCGACCAGCAAAGGTTCTATTACAGCGGTTCAGGCTATCTACGTTCCTGCTGACGATATTACTGACCCGGCTGTTGCGACGACCTTTACTCACCTCGACGCAACGACGGTGCTGTCGCGTTCCATCTCCGAGATGGGAATCTACCCCGCTGTGGACCCCTTGGCCTCAACCTCGCGCTTGCTTGAACCCCGTTTCATTGGGGATGAGCACTATGGTGTTGCGCGACAGGTTCAGGAGATTCTGCAGCGCTACAAAGACTTGCAAGACATCATCGCGATTCTGGGTGTTGAGGAACTTTCCGAGGAAGACCGTTTGGTTGTTGGGCGTGCTAGACGCTTGCAGCGCTTCTTGTCGCAACCGTTCAACGTGGCCGAGGTGTTCACCGGAAGACCTGGTAAATACGTCTCTCTGTCCGATACCGTCAAGTCCTTCAAGGAAGTTTGCGCAGGCGACATGGACCACCTACCCGAACAGGCCTTCTATATGTGCGGTGGTATCGACGAAGTTCGTGAGAATGCAGAAAAACTCGGCTACGAAGTCGGAGCCAAGTAAGAGGAGCATCTGTGTACACCAAAGACTTTACTGTAGAGATAGTGACCCCAGTAGAGAAGAAATTCTCGGGGACGTGCCAGGAGATCATCCTTCCGGGCATCGAGGGCGAGATGGCTGTTTTGGGCGGGCACGCACCTCTCTTAACGATGTTGAGTCCAGGTGTCACCGTTACCGTTCAGGGGGGGGAACGAAAGGTTCTTTCGACGGGGGACGGTTTCGCGACCATCGCCGAGAACAAGGTGGTGTGCTTGGTGGACTTCGCTCTGTCTCTTGAACAGCTAGATTTTGCTGCTCTGCGTTCGGAACTCGCTGAGGTCCAAGAAAAGCTCAGCGCTTCTCCGGGAGATGTTCTTCTCCGTGCAAAAAAACGCCAGCTAGAGGGTAAGATCAAGGCCGAGGGGCACGGCGCTTAATAGATGTCAAGAATCCTCGTAAAAGGTCCCACACCACTCATCGGCAAGATCAAGGCTAGTGGAGCCAAAAACGCTTGTCTGCCCATTTTGGCCGCTTCAATTCTCGCGAAGGGCGTGGTGAAGCTTCACCGGGTACCCAAGATAAGCGATGTTGAGACGATGCTCGGTATCCTTCAAGGGATGGGCGTTAAGTCCGAGTGGACGGGGCCGGAGGAACTGGTCCTGGATACGAGTTCCGTGATCACGACCGCCCCAGAGGAACTCGTTCGCCAGATGAACGCGAGTTTCGATGTGGCGGGACCCCTGTTGGCTCGTTACGGCGAGGCGAATATTTCACTTCCTGGAGGATGCCGACTCGGGCCGAGGCCAGTCGATATGCATCTGATGGGTTTTAAGAAGCTGGGAGCTTCTGTGACCAGTGAGCACGGCATGGTTCATGCTCGAGCGAAAAAGCTGGTTGGGGCTAGGATCACGTTTCCTAAAGTTTCCGTAGGGGCCACCAAGAACTGTTTGATGGCGGCGGTTTTGGCCGATGGCACAACCGTCCTGGAGAACTGCGCCAAGGAGCCTGAGATCGTCGATTTGGCAGACTTTTTGGTCGCCATGGGAGCCAAAATCTCGGGCCAGGGCACATCCATACTCACTGTCGAGGGAGTGTCCGAAATGCACGGAGTGGAGTACTCCGTTCTGGCAGACCGTATTGAAGCGGGGACATTTCTGATCGCTGCTGTCATGACCGGTGGCGAGGTCACTGTTGAGGATTGTCGCCCCGAGGATTTGAACGCCCTCATTGGGGTGCTCCGGGAAGCCGGGCAATCTGTAGAGGTCGGTGCCAACTACGTCAAGGTTAAAGCGGAAAGGCCTATCCTCCCAGTGGAAGTGGCCACCGCACCTCATCCGGGATTCCCTACCGACTTACACCCTCAGCTTGTTGCCATGCTCGGTCTTGCTGATGGGGCGAGTCTTTTGAACGAAACGATCTTTTCCGGTCGCTTCATGTACGCCATGGAACTTGTGCGCTTGGGAGCTCGATTGAGGGTTTCCGACCGTCAGGTCTTTATCCGAGGCGTAGACCAGTACAGCGGAGCCCCTGTGGATGCTCCGGACTTGCGGGCTGGAGCGGCCCTCGTGTTAGCCGGCATGGCGGCTGAAGGTGAGACCCTCATTTCAGGTGTCCACTTCATCGACCGCGGTTATCAGCGCCTGGAGGAACGACTCCGCTCTCTAGGGGCGAATATCGTTCGGCTCAAGCAACCGGCCTCCGTCAACTAGGCAACGAGAGCCTTTGCCTGGCCCCAGGGCTGATGCCTGGGGTTGGGAACTTCTTTTTAGCCTTCTTCGCGAAACCTAAGTCTTGCTTCGGTTGTTTGATCCCGATGCTGTGGACTTAGCTTGGCGCCGTCTATACTCTCAAATAAAAGTCCATAAATCAGACAAGACCTTTGGGTTTTGGTATGTTGAGTCACTGCATTCCGTCAACAGGACGGATGGAGTACGACTCGAATATTGAACTTTTATCGAAGAAAGACGGAATGAAATTCAGTAAGATCGGCATATTTGTGCTCCGCCGTGTTTTGCCACTCCTGGCGTTGCTCATTGTAATTCTTCTCTTGCTATTTTTCCTTTTCTTCGATTCGCTGGCCCAAGCTGCCTTAGAGAAGGCGACCCGGACGATCCCTGGGAACATCGCCGTGAAGCGCTTCAGTCCGACTTGGAGGGGTGTCAAGCTTCAGGACATCGAGTGGACGCTGGAGACAAAAGAGCCGGTCTTTGAGGCATCAGAAATCGACTTGGTGCTAAACTTGTCCCAACTCTTTGCCGATGACTGGTCCAAGCTGGTTCAAAGCACGACGATTCGAAAGCCGGGCTTGCGCGTTGTGGTGGATCCGAACGGAAATCTCAATCTCATCAATCTGATTCCGCCCACGCCGGAAACGCCTGTTATCGACGTCGCTTTGGTGCGTACGGAGGTCATGCTTGAGGATGGCTGGATTCTCTATAAGGATCGACGAAACTCTGCGGGCTTTCTCTATGAACTCTCAGGAGTGTCGGCGCGCTTTGCCTTGACCAACGGTCGGGATGTCGAGTACACCATTGCTGGACTTCCCAATCGTGCGGCCGAGAGCGGCTTGAGCATTAAGGGCAGAGCGCTGCTAGAGAGCCCCGGAGTTGTTACCGACGTGGACCTCCAGAACGTGGAACTGGGGCCTTTCGCAGGGTTTCCTGGATTCGGGCCGGGTTTGACCTTGGTCGAGGGCATTCTGGACGCTTCCATTCGCGCGAGCGGGGAGGGTGAGCGCTGGGATGGATTGCTGGCTGACCTCTTTCTGGTCGGCGAGGCCAAGCTGAGCAAAGGGGCCTTCCAGTCCCCCAAGATGCCCGCCCCGTTGAGAGAGTTGGAGGGAAGGCTCAAGTTGGTCGGTTCGGAGGTCGCCGTGGAGGCCGCATCCGGACGTTTTGCCGGTATTTTCTTTGAGGCCAGTGGGCATGGGGCGCTGGGAGGGGGGTCCGTGGCGGCCTCAGTCTCTACCGAGAGGTTCTCCCTTGAGGCTCTGAATTCACTTCTCGCTGAGCCGTTGCCGATCGCCGGCGAAGCCGAATTTTTGGCCAATCTCAAAGGCAGCTTGGAATCACCCGTGGCCTCGGGAACGGTCAAGGGCTATGATTTGACCTCCAATGGTGAGACGGTGAAAACGGCTGCAGCAAAGTTCCTGTACTCTGGGAATCTGCTCTACCTTTCTGAAATGAGCGCTGACACATCGGCAGGGGCGATCACAGCTGATGGCTGGGTCTTCATCGAGGACGACCCTTACGTTCTATTCGACATCAAAGGCCGGGGTACCCGACCCGATGTCTTGCTAGCCGATTCGGCGCAGCAGGCCGATTTTGATGTCAAGGTGATGGGAACTTCGCAGTTTCCGATAGCCTACGGCAGTGGAGTGCTCTCTGGACTCGGAAGTTGGAGTCAGGGAGTGAGTCGCGCCGAGGGGAGCTTTCTCTTTTCGGGGTCGGACCTCATGCTCTACAACGGGTTGGCCACTGTTGGTATGAGTTCGGTCCGGCTTCCCTTGGGGGCTCTCGACCTTCAGAAGAGGACCTTCTCTGGAATCTTGAGCACCCTGGATTTCCAGGGCTCCGACCTTCCGGGAATCGTCGGTCTCAACGGCCAGTTTTCAGGGAGCGCTCTGGTCGGTGCCGATTTTTCTCAGGACGAGCCGCAATTGGAGGTCCAAGGTATCTTGACCTCAGGAACGCTGTCGCAAGGGGACCTGGAGATCAGTCAGGCCTCCGGAGAGTTCTTTCTAGACGGAGAGCAACTCGTGATGGCCAGCGCTCGGGGGGTCTTCGAGGGAACCCAGCTTCAGGCGTCGGGGGTCTACGACACGGGCAGCGACTCTGTTCAGGGCTTCGCGAGTGCCAGCGGTTTCGATATGTCCTCTGTA
>CAZVVF010000100.1:0-9392 GCA_964630575.1 uncultured Burkholderiales bacterium
GAGTTGGCAAGGACCCTGAAGATCTCTTGAAAATTCTCGGCCCAGCGACCAGCCGCTGCCAGAAGAGAGAGCACGATGTTCACACTTTCTCATGGAACGTTACAAATCGTTCACAAGCGAAGAAGGACGACTTCGCGAGAGTCCATCTACACTACGAGTATGGACAAATTACCTCAGACCTCAGTTGCAACTCGCCGCACCCAAAGCCCAACCAGGGCCCGACCCCGGACCTCTGTTCCAGCCCCAAACAGCGCCCCCGTGGCCCTGCAGGACCGAGCCACAACGAGCGCCGAGGCGTCCAAGAAGCCCAGCCCATCCAACTCCATCCCGTCTCTTGTATCAGGACTGCAGAACTGGCTCAATGAGGGCAGTGGAACAGCCGATGAGAAGGCTCCCCAAGCCAAGGAACTGAGCCTGGCCAAAGGACAACTGTTGAAGAACGGCTCCAGCGGGGAAAACGTCAAACAACTTCAGGAGATGCTAAACGCGCGAGGAGCTAAGTTGGAAGCGGATGGGAAGTTCGGGCCCAAGACCAAGCGAGCACTGCGAACGTTCCAAGATCAAAACAAACTGACCCCAGACGGCGTCGTTGGGCCCCAAACCCTTGCCGCCCTCAATGCTCAAGGCAACCGGTCCGAGGCCGCTGGCCCCATCCAAGCAGAAGGTCCAAGTTCCCAGGGCTCAGAGACGAGCCTGCCCCAACCTCCAGCCCCGAACAACGCGTCGGCACCGCCCTCCACTCTGCCAGGGGATCTACCCGACCCAGGAAAGTCCCGTCACTCGGGTACTCAAGCTCAGGCGCGAGGCACTGGCTACTACCCCTTCGACAACAAGATGGAGGGTGGCCACTTCGACCGAAAAGGGAAGAGGCTAAACACCCTCCAGGACTTTCTGGACGGCAAGGCCCCGTACGTGTCCGTTGCCATGGACCACAAAGCTGGTATTCCCTATGGCCAACCCGTGCGCATCGCCGAACTCGAGAAAAAATACGGACGTGAGATCCCATTTCGAGTGGTCGATACTGGGGGAGCTTTCAAAGGCAAAGGGACGAGTCGGATCGATATATGCACCCGTGACCGCAAAGCTTCCATGGACCCCACCATCAACGGACCACTGACCCTGAAGTTTCCTTAACCCGGCTTGCCGTCGGCGCGAGCGGAGAAAAAGATGGGTGCGTAGACCCACAGAAACAGTGTGAAAGCGGAGCACCAAAACAGGCCTGAAACCCCGTATGAAACGTAGGAGTTCAAACCCAGGATGGGTCCCATCACGCGAATCAAGGCGGCCAGGTTCACCAGTACAAAAGAACACGTGGTGAGTTTCGCTGGGACCAGGGGGCGCCCACTGTGACCCAGCGAAGCGCGCGCCATAATAGCCAGCCCCACCACTCCCATGGTTCCTGCCGTGAAGGCGTGAAGGGCCGAGCTTGGGGGAACCAGGCCAACCGCAGCGGCCCCCTTCAAGGCCAGACCCACTACCAGCCAGGCATATCCGGTGTGGATGACCCATAGCAGCGGGGTTGTCCAGATCTTCCGGCTGGTCCACCCCCATAGGCGGGCCCCATGGCTTAGGGTTGCCAGCACCGACCAGCCAACAACGGTCACGGCCGGCAACTGAAAAACATCCAAAAACGGCAACAGCAAAACTGTGATGATGGCGAGGGTCTCTACGAAGGCCCACTTCTTCGCTACGGTTTTGAGAGCCGATGAGGTGAAGAAAGGAATCACTCGCCCCCCGATGATCGTTATCAAGAGCAGGATGGTCCCAACGGCCAGCGCCTGACCGGCTCTGAGTGTATCGGCAACCCCCCAGGCCTGGAGATAGGTGAGGAGATTGGCAATCCAAAGGACGGTGAGAATGGGTAGAAAGACGAGCGACTTGACCTGCTTTCGCCGTAGCAGCGACGGCGCGAGCAAAAGGACAAGAGCCGGATAGAAGGTCAAGTCCACGATGCCAGCCTGTCGTGAGCTTCCCCAACAGAGCATCAGACGAGCCAACAGCCAAAGTCCTGAGAGCAACATCAGGGGCAGGCCACTCTTGGCCTTCTCCCCTGTCCAGTTGGGAACCGCCGTGAGCAAAAAGCCTGCTATCATCGCCGAAACGAATCCAAACAGCATTTCGTGCGCGTGCCAGGCCAGAGGGTCAAAGGTCTCAGAGGGAAGCCCTCCGTGAAACAAGACCCGGAGCCACCCCAAAACGAGCAGCACGGCAGCCGCACCACTCAAAAAGAAGAAGATTCGAAATCCGTAGTTAAAAATGTTCATGAGTGTTCCTCGAAGATCTCCGTGGGAGAGGTTGACTTGGGGTCACAATGCAGCCGCTTGCCAAAGAGATAGGTCGTGAGCATGAGGCCAATGAAAGTCATAATGCCTAAGAATTGGAGCCCACCACCGAGAGCTAGAAGGTCCAATCTCTGGTAAGCCTGAGCCGGAACGCGAATCGCCGTTCCGAGCGTTA
This sequence comes from uncultured Burkholderiales bacterium, assembly GCA_964630575.1. GTDB lineage: Bacteria > Vulcanimicrobiota > Xenobia > Xenobiales > JADMJV01 > JAEXNA01. The sequence goes on from CAZVVF010000100.1 coordinate 2,458, forward strand.
TGAGCGCGTACACGACCCAGGGTCCCGAACTCCAGGTCAGCCGAAGGGTCTCAAAAGCTGGAATCATGCGCAATCCCATCCCCATCATCATGGTCACGACAAATCCAGACCCCAACATGTGGCGGGTCGGCCCGGCAAGGCTGGGATAGCCATAGACTGTCGAGCAGGCCAGACCGACCGAGAGCAACAGCCAGAAGTACGATGTCCGCACGAAGTAGCGAAGCCATGGGGCACCTGCGGCTGAGATGAAAGGACGCCGAAAAGGACGCAGCGCCCAAACAAAGAGAAGAACTCCAACACCCAAGACCCAAGGCCAGACTCCTTTTGGCCCTGTCCAGCGTAGCAAAAGCCCAAGATTCCAGAGAATCACCGAAGGGGCAAGAAGAGAACCGTAGACGCCCTTTATGCCCAAGATCCCAGGATGAACCCGAAGGCCAATTCCAGCGATATACAGTCCGGCAAAACCCCAGAGCACCGTCTCCGAGGCCCGAGTTGAATCCCAAAGGCCCAAAAACGGGCAGGCCGCCAACCACAGCGATCCCGTAGCCAGATAGATGGCGTGGCCCCTCGTGAGAGGAGTGCTTTCCCGCTTTTGTGGAGCCGCCGACATTCGAGTCTTTCGCAAGACAACCAGAAAGGCCAGTGTGGACAAGCTCTGTAGCGCGCCTCCCCAAAGAGTGGGCCCGGTCAGATTGAACCCCACGCCCAAAAGCATGAGAGCCAAGCAGACGAAAGCCAACCAAACCGGCTGCAGGGTCGTCTTCAAAAAGGTTGGGAGCACCATCATGGCCACCCCCATCGTATACAATCCTACAAAACCATAGACCTGAAGCTGCGCGTGGGCGGCCAGAATCACCGAGAAATGCTCCAGGGAGACAACCTGGAGCCAGCCTAGCAGCATCCAGAAGCCGAGCGACGTACCGGCCAAGGCCGCGACACTCAGGGAAGCGACAATGAGCGCGCGATGGGATGTCATACGCTCCCGGCTCCGCTCTCGATCAAAAAGGACAACTTTGTCTTCATTAATCCAAGCATAGCTCGAAAGCTCGCCTGGCAAGATGATCTATATCAACCTTCAGCGGGATACTCCGTCACACTAGCTCGCTAGCTCGGCCATCCTGCCAACGCACAAAAGACAAAGGCCCATCCCTCTGGGCAAACGTTTACATCCTGGTAACATTTTTCGAGACGGATTTACTCGTCTTTCACAACGCCTCTCTATTCTTAGAACATAGAAACACAAACCTAAAGCACCACAGAGAAGAGGACTCCCTATGCAATTTTCCACACTGTTCAACCCCTGTTTTGGCCTTCGACATCACAACCACGGCCACCATCATGACCACGGCCACCACCACGACCACCACCACGACCATGGCCACCGTCGTCACCACAACGGCCGATGCCGCCCACGACGCGGATGCCACAACCCCAGACGACGCCAGGGCTGCGGTCGCAACTTCTTCAACCAGTGCAGAAAGATGCCCAAGATGTTTGGCAACGCTTTCAACTCCTTCTTCGGCGGGCACTCTCAGTGTCACGGTGGCGGTCACGCTCACTCGTTCCTCTTCGGTCCTCACTCCTTTCGATAGCTCTCTCTCTGGGTGCTCCTCCCCAAGATATCACCGTTTAGACAAAAACAAGCGGGGCTCAAAACCCGCAAAAACAACTCTCTGCTCCTCTCTCTCTGGACAACGAAGCCAATCCCTTCGTTGTCCTTTTACGTTTTGCCGTGGGAAGGCGAAAGCGCGCGAGGCAATGAAAAACAACGCTACCATCCTGGGAGGTCTCTATGGAATCGGAATCGACAACTCTAGCCCCCGACGAGAACGGCAACTTCAGCTCACCGGCCCTCGATGCTCTCCTTGGAGTGTGGGATGACTACGATGCTGAGAGAGTTGAACACGACGAAGTTCTCAGAGTCGTCTCGCGGGTTGAAGCCTTCGTGTCAGAGAAACTTCAAACGATGGAGGCAGAGGCCGTATCGCCGAAGGTGGATCCTCACGACCCCAACAGAGTAGCCATCCTCACCGCTTTTCAGAATCATCTCGTTGCCCTCAAGAGCATGAGGGACTCCTTCGCAAACGACGACTTTGAACTCGTCGATGAAGCCTTTGAAATCCTACAAAATGCGACCAACCAGATGGTTCTCGGTCTTTCCGGACTGATAGAGGACGATGCTCGGTACGCTCCGATCCTGTGTGTCCGCTGTGCCAAAGAAAACCAAAAGACATCGAACAACTGCGTTCATTGCGGAGCGATACTTCCAAAGATCGCTCAACCCAACGAAAAGCAGGTCTTGGCTGTTGCCGAAATAGACCGAGGTCAGGAGTCTGATGGAGAGACCACGCCCAACTATATCGAGGTCGCCGAGGCTCACGAGTCGTGGTCGCAAAAGACTCTGTCCGACGAACAGTTCTATCAGGTCCTCTCCACAGTTCGAGAGCGACACGTGGGACAACACACCCTCGTCTGCGAGCTCCTCGCCAAGGCCCAAGACTCAGGTGACGACCCAGCAGACCTGGAGCACCTCGCAGAAATACTCGAACAAAACGTGAATGCTCTCGATGAGATGCTAGAGGGGCTCGAAGAGACCGACGACGAGGCTGTTGAACAGGGCCTCAATGCCCTAGCAGGAGCGACTCTTTTGTTGATCAAGGCGGAAAAACAGAACGCCCCTGCTGCAGAAACGGATTGAAGAACCCTTTCCAAAGCCCGTTGCTACACGTTCAGTCGAGCCATCTCTCTCAACCTTATCATGTCGATAGAAGGCTCCAAGTCGAGTTCTCGCTCCAGTACAGCCTGGCACTGCTCGAAGGTCTGAATGGCCTCGTGGTGACGCCCTAATTCGATCAAAGCCCTCATAGTCATCTCACAAAAGGGTTGGTCGAGCGGTCCCCGCCTCAAACCACGTCCGCTGTGCTCTAGACATTCCGCCCAATTTCCGGCCGCTAAGCTCTCCTGGGCCAAAAACCGGAGACAGTTCTCAAAAGCGAGTTCGGCTTGTTCGCGAACGTCGAGCGCCCAGTCCTCATAGATATTCTCCAAGAAAGGACCCTGATAGAGTTTTACCGCCGAACGGTAGCAGTCCATCGCGCGGTCAGCGTTGCTGCTCACCTGAGCCTTGCCTTTTTTGATGAACCTTTGAAACTCGCGAAAGTCGAACCATACATTCATCTGGTCCGATAGCCCAATGCCGCTGGCCTGGCGAGAGAAGGGGTCGTTGAGCTGTTCGTGAGACAGCAGTTTCCTGAGATAGCTCACGGCGGTGCGCAAACTCGCCATACCCTTGTTGAGCGGACCTGGCCAGAACAGCTCGCAGAGCGTATCCTCACCTACCGGAGAGTCCCGATAGAGCAGATACAAAAACAGCAACAGGGGCTTCTTTCGGTTGACCTCTAGCAGTTCATCGTCGCGATACAGCCTGATACCCGAAAAGGAGAAAACTCTCAACGTAGAGGTCGTTTGAATCGTTCCTTTGGCTTGGCTTCGCCTCTCGTTGAGCCTCGCGATCAATTCCGGCTGGTCCAAACCGTGGAGCCGTCGAGTCACCCTCTCTCGGCTTTCCTTCTGCAAGATATCCAGATGAGCAAGACCGTTCAGCAACACCTGATTCTTGGGTGTGTGCAATAAGAGCTCTTCAAAGGTTTTGGGGCATGAGCGGACCAGCTTTGTCAGAAATCTCCGTTCCTCGCTGCCGGACTCGGAAAGAGAAAGAAGATACTCCAACAGCCAACCGCTCGACTCGACCGCCACGCCGAACTGTTCAGGACGATTCAAAAAAGCGAGGAGCTTGCCCCGGTTTGGAGCCGGCCTCTGAAAAAAGAACTCAAGGGCCAGGGTGGCCAAGGCGAAGGAACTGGAATCTTTGAGATCGCGAGCGGTTTCCACCGCCTGCTCCAAGGCGGCGCTGGCCTTCTCCTGTCCGCACAGAGCCAACTGGATCCCGCCTTCGGTGAGGGCTTGGCAATGAGTGTAGGGTCCGAGCTTTTCCGCTTCCCTGACGGCTTCCTGAAGATGGCTTGAAAAGGCCTCGAACTCTCTTTGCGTGCGGGCCACACGGCTCAAACCAAAGTGGGCCGAGTATCGCTTCAGAGGGTCCTCGGATTGCTCCAGAACATTTTGGAAGGCGGCTTTGGCCTCCTCGAACCGTTCCGTACTCTCCAGCAACAAGGCCATATTGAGCAGACTCCCAGGAAGATAACCGGAGTCGTCGTCAACGGCAGGCGTCGAGTCTGCCAGTTCCTCACCGTGAAGAAAGCGTTGGGCACAGTTTGCCAGATGGCTCCTGAGCGAGGTTGGCCCCGTCTGCTTGAGAGCCTGTTGAATACGAGGTGGAAAGACGGAGTACGACTCTTGCCTCCAGGGTAGCACCTCGGTCTCGAACAACTCGATAATCGAGAGACACTCAAGGGCCAGTTGCTCGCGCGCGTCAAGACCGGTTAAAGGAGCCGAAGAGGCCGCCCTATTGGCAAACTCCTCCAGTCGCGGCAGTTCTCTTTGGGTGTGCTTTTGGCAGCCAAAAAGGAGGAGCCTCTTGATCACCATCTGGACGGTTTCCTGAGTTCTGAGCCCCTTTTGCTCTCGCCTCTTGCGCTCGGCCAGGCGTTCTACAGTGAGAAGAAAGTCGTCGAGCTGAAAAGGCTTTTTGAGATAGTTCTCCACCTTCAAGCGAGCGGCCCGCAGAGCGTACTCCTCAGTAGAGTAGCCGGTGATAACGATGCCCGCCACTTCGGGGTTGCCCTCCTTGGCCTGCTCCAAGGCGGTCAGACCATCGGACCCTGGGGTTTTGATGTCGGTGACGATGAGATCGAACTTGCGTTCACGACACTCTTCCACAGCATCGGTACCTGAGGGCACAGCAACCACGCGGTAGCCCTCCTCTTGCAAAAGCTCCCGCAAGGTCTTACGAAGCTGATCATCATCCTCTACTAAAAGAATGAGCAGAGGGTCCAGGGTCGATTCTGGTAGATCGGAAGCCACTTCTCACGGTTCCCAGACAAAGAATGGAAAACCTTCCACCCTTGGGCGCAGCCCCCCAAAAAACGGATTATGCCAGTTGATGAGGAATGACTTGGGTCAATGAGGGAGGCGAACTCAAAAGGGAAAAGTGCGGGGAGCTGGACAGTCTGGCTGAGCCTAACCCTGATCGCCCTCAACCTGAGCCCGCCCTACCAGAGCAGTCAACCAGAGCTTCTCCTACTCCCTCTGGTCGCAGCTCTCATCCTCGAGCTTCTCTCCCCTCGCTCGGGTTCGGCCAGCAGCGGCACCGGCATGGCCGCTCTCGGGCTCACGGTGGGAATACCCTCGGCTGGCAACAGCCTGCCGGTGACTCCCTTCGGTGCGGCCTGGGCGCTCTCGCTTTTGCTGCTTCTACGCTTTGTTCTGAACCTTCTCCATCGGCCTCTCTCTGCCCGGTCGAGCCTATCGATTGCGGCCCATTCGCTCCCCATTCTCATCGCGGTCACCTCGGCCCGCTTCGTTGCGCCCTCAGTGCTTTATTGGAGCGTTCCAGTAGCCTATCTGCTCTCCGGCTGGATATACAATTGGCGTCGCTCAAACAGCGCTCTCACCTGGCGACGCAGTCTGGAAACGCTCTTTTGGTTTGGCTTTTTGCTCTGCTGTTCCAGCTTTGGGACCTGGGCTCTTCTAGCCGGCACGGTGGCGCTTGTGCTGATCTTTTCCAAGACCGAAATCGAGCCCGAACAGATCCAGAAGAGCTTTTCCCAACAACTCGTTTCCACCGAGCAAACACTGAGGGCCTCTCAGCAGAAGTCCCAAGCGCGCGAAGGTCAGTTTCAGAGCCGTCTCTCCCTGCAAAACCTCTTGGACCGGTTTCAAGGCGAGGCCCTCCAAGCCGAAACAGTGGAGCGGTTGACCCAACTCTTGATCGACACTCTCACCCGTTGGGAAAGCTCCTTGCAAGCGGCAGTCGTCGCTCAGAGCGAGGGCCGAAGGCAGATCTTGAGCCAAACCGGAAGGTTCGAGATCGCCGAGTTTGAGCCCCTACCCCAAATGCGAGAAGCCAGCCGGTCGCTGCGCTCGAACTGCGGTCAACGACTCTGCTACTGGCTGGATACGAACCTTCTCTTTCTCTGTAGGTTGCACAACGACAGTCAAGCCGCCGCCGGAGAGCGCTTTCTCGGGCACCTCGTGGCCAGAGCGGGCTTGATCATTCGCATCCTCCACCAAAAGCATGAACTCGTTGTGCTCCTGGGCGAACGGACCAGCGCTCTGGAGCAACTCGCTGAATCTCAGTCCCAACTCGTTCAGTCGGAAAAACTCGCGGCCATCGGTCAACTCGCCGCCGGAGTGGCCCACGAGATCAATTCACCGCTGGCCGCCATTGGACTCCAAGTCCAACTCCTGAGAAGGCGAATCAAAAAACAAGACCACGAAGGTGTCGCGAGCAGCCTCCTTACCGTGGAAGAGGCCGGCGACAAAGCCAAGCGAATCATCGAGAATCTCTTGGTCTTCTCGAGCCTCTCCGACGGGTTGAGACGCCCGGTCACCTTGGAGGCTGTGATCTCTCAAACCGAGCGCCTGCTGGAGCCCCAGCTCAACAACGAGCAGGTCGAACTCAGCAAGAAAATCGCCAGCCTCCCTCCCCTCATGGCCAACTCTCAGGAAATCTCTCAGATCCTTACCAATGTCATGATCAATGCCATCGACGCCCTCAAAGAGATTGAAGGACCACGAAGAATCGTGATCGCGACACAAGCCGAGCCGGGCTACCAAACACTCAGCGTCTCAAACAATGGACCGCCTCTGAGCCAGAGCACAACTCATCGGCTCTTCGACCCATTCTTTACAACCAAAAAAGTGGGCAGCGGTACGGGACTAGGGCTCTTCATTTCCCTTCAACTCGCCAAAGGCCATCACGGTGACTTGAAAGCCGATAATGTCAACGGCTGGGTTCGCTTCACCCTTCGCCT
>CAZVVF010000101.1:0-9351 GCA_964630575.1 uncultured Burkholderiales bacterium
GTGCGCCCCGCTAAAACATGAGGTGCTCGTCACGTTGATGATCTTCCCGTAGCCTAGAGCATCCATGAGGCGTGCGCTGGCCCGAGCAACATGGAAAGCCCCCAGGACATTGTGTTGATAAGCTTCCTGAAACTGTTTGTCGGTGAGCTCGAGAAACTTGGCGTCAGACCAGTGATGAATATTGTTGACCAACACGTCGACGTGACCAAAGATATCCAAACTCGCCGACAGCGTCATTTCCACGGCCTCTTCCGAGGAATAGTCAAACGGAAACGCCAAAATCTTACCCGGATAGTCGTGACTCTGCAGATCGAAGATCTCGTCTTGGGGGGCGTTGATGATAAGGGAAAACTCACATCCAGCTAGGGCGTGACAAATTTCGCGGCCGGCGATCCCGGACCAGTCGCTGATAAGGGCTACAGGAAAATCCACGGGCAGGCCTTCGGTCAAGAGAGTTCGCACTCTTTCTTTTGAGAGAAAGCTGAAGGAATTTTTACACAAGGTGCTGATTCGAAAAGGAAAGGCTCTCGCCTTGGTTAACCTTCTACGGGAGCCGGTACCCAATGGGAATTCTGGTGCTACGAGAAAGGACTGAACAATGGGAATGCGACGAATGAAGGTGGATAAACTGGGAATAGATCTTCTCACCCACGATCCCGTCGTTATCCTCAAGGATATGGAGGGTAAACGTCACTTGCCCATCCTCATTGGCCCCTTTGAAGCCACGGCCATCGCTTTGGCCCTGGAAGGGACCCAAGTGCCCCGTCCCCTCTCCCACGATCTGATGAAGGCCGTTATTGAGGCCCTCAAAGCTAAGGTCAATAAGATCGTGATTCACGACATTCAAGAGAACACGTTCTTTGCCAAGGTCGTCCTCGAATCGAGCTTGGGCCCTCTCGAGATCGACGCGAGACCGTCCGACAGCATCGCCCTGGCCCTCAGAACGAATTCCCCGATCTATGTCACCGACCAGATCATTCTCGAAGAGACCGAAGAAAAGGGCAAAGAAGCTCAGCTGGAAGTGAACAACTTCAAGAAGTTCATCGACGAGTTGAAGCCCTCGGACTTCTCTCCCCCAGACGCCGAAGAATAGTCTCCAGGCACTATCGGCCCCCTCATTTCACATCCTTCGTAGATGTTTACATCTTGTTAACACTAGTTAACATTCTGTTTACACGAGTGTTGTCCGAAACTCTGTCCCAGTGGGTTTAACAGATTAGGTAAGCACTTCACTTGCCAGAAAGCAGGTACTCTATGTTAGGTCCCACTGGCCGATTTCATAAAGAATGCAAACAGAGAGAGCTTCGCAAAGTATGCCTCCAGAATTTCTGGTGCGCCGATGAGAGAGCGTACGCCATCAACCTCTCGCCCGGAGGAATGTGCTTCAGAATGGCTCGCCGTGCTGAACCCGGCGAAGTCGTCACCATGAGTCACGGACCAGAACTGCGCGTTCGAGCCAGAATCGCCTGGGCTCGCCGACTCGACACTTGCACCGAGGTTGGAGTGGCCTTTCTCGATAGCCAGGAGCGAGTCGACTCTTGGATGGCCTTCCTCGGCACAGAGAGCGATGTGTGCCAAACCGACAAGAACGGGGAGCCGATATTGGCACTCCCTGCACCAGGTCAAACCTACCGACCGACCTTCACGGGAGCCAGGATTCAGATCACCGGCACCAGCAACCCTTCGCTCTGCTTAGGGAAGAGCCGAAGCTGGACGGCCGCTCAGAACCTTGTGAGCTCCAATCCAAGCAACGGCAATTCGACTCGACAGAGCCGATGAGGGCCCGCTTTACCCCAAGGCCTCGGAGATTTTAGCCGAGAGCGCTTCTACGGCTGCCACCGGATCCTCGTGGCAACTCTCAGCCACACTGTTTCCATCCCCATCGACCAAGAGTAGCCGAGCCTGCCCGTCTTTCCACTCAGAGAGGGCGTCTCCGGAGCACTTTCCGTCGAGATCAAACAGCACATGAATGCGCTCTGCCAAGCCCTCAGGAACCGGCTTGCCATCCTTTTCAAATTTCTTAACGGCAGAACTGCGGGCTTTGGCTTGACCCGCTTTGAGTAGAGCCCCGGCGAGGCCCTTGAACATACTGGGCACCTTCACAGCGGTCGCGACCTGAAAACCTTCGTTTTCCATGAACTTCTTGCCTAGAGCACTGCCTGCTTTGGCCGAGAGATCTTGACTCTTCTGGTCAGTGAAAGACAGGACGGTGACCTTGCCTTCAAACTGGCTCGCGCCCCACGGCTTTCCCTCAAGAGTCTGAAGTGTTTCAAAATGCTTTTCCAAGGTTTTTCTCTCTTCCTTAAATGTGTCGAACTTGTCGATCGGAATTGTTGCGTGATAACATCAGTAAGTGAGCGATCCTTTCATCCGTTCTCAATCGGGACGTCAAAACCTGGGTTCAAGCCGCATTCCCACGACCACAAAAAGTGGCAAGAATGTGAGTTCACCCTCTGATGCCCAAATCGCGGAGGCCTACCTCAAATCTAGCAGCCCTGCGGGTTCCAGAGAGAGACTCAACAACTTCCTTTCCAAGCTCGAAACGACTTGGAAACTCTTCAACCGAAGCTCTTTGGACTCACCCGAAGGCGAGCTTCCCGAAGAAGGCCGAATCGCGCTCCTAGCCGACGGCGAGACCCCCACTCCCGAGACTCTCAAAAAGATGAGAGCACGCTTCAAGCAGCAGGCCCAAAAGCCGCAAAAAGGCTCTCAGTCCCTCTTCAAAACCTCCACGCCCGAGCCCAAGAAGAACGCCCAGAACAACAAATCGCGAGACCAAGGCCCCAAAGACTCTCCACTCTCTGACCGAAACACGCCCCAGGCCCCCAAGCAAGGCCCTAAGCCTCCGCCTGCCCGAGCCAAGAGCGAGACCCCACCCAAGCCTAAGCAACAAGCGGCCACACCGCAGAAGCAGGCTCCCCCCAAAGCGGCGAGTCAGCCCAAGCCTGCCCCCAAACCGGCCGCCCCCAAGCAAGCGCCTAAAGAGCCTAGCCGACCTCAATCCACCAAGTTTGACAAACCTACCACCACGCGACAGAGTGCCAGTTCTGGTAAGAAGGGTGCCGTGCTAGGTCGAAAGCCAGGTACAACGACGGCATCGGGGAAAATGAAATCGACCTCCAGGCCTGCCCCGAAACAGAGCAACGGGCCAACCGTTCGCCCCGGGTCAACCCATCCGCCACTGGCCAAAAATCTCGGGCAAAGACGACCCCAGTTACTGAGCCGACCGGGCGGAGCACCGCGCGGTCCGGCAGGTTCAGCGACCTCCAAGAGCTTCCTGGGAACCTCCTCCCTGGCCAACGCTCACCTTCGAACCTCCGACGCCACCGGCCAGCCGGGCAAAACCCTCAGCAGCACCGCCCCTCTGCGCCAGGCCGTCTATAGCCAGTCTGTGGCCCAGGTACACCCCAAACTGACCCGCCGACAGGTCTCCGGACAGATGCCCGTGCACAACAGCGTCCTCGATGAGTGTCACGAAAATGAGCGTTCTGAATCGGGGCCTATCCGTCTCAGCTGGACCGCGAGCAAAAAGCAGACTCGCTCTACGGCTCAAAGAATGTTCGCTCACAGACGGCGCCTCAATCTCTCCCAACGGGGTACTGGTGGACAAAGCCTCGGTAAACCCATCAGTCTCAGCTCGGGCCAAACGGCTCTGGCCTCGGCTCGAACCGACGTCAGCACTCGTATCGCAGGCGCCGCTATCGGAAGCCTACTCGACGACCTCTACGAGGAAGAAGACGTCGAAAATCTCGACGAAGAAACGGCTGTAACGTCGCTAGGACTCATCCTCAGACTAGGAGGCGAATTCACCTACAATCACTCAACTCGAGTCCTCGACCTCGCCCTCGAACTCGCCGATGAAGTCGGCATCCGAGACAAAGCGACCCGCAAAGAGATCAAATTCGGGACCATGTTGCGCGACGTAGGAGAATTTGATCTTCTCCTCCAGGGTGCTCCGGACGCCGAAGACAGAATGAAAGAGTTTTCAGGGTTTCTCGCCGGACAACACCTCCTGCGTGCTGGCCTTCTCCACGACATCGGGAAAGTTCAAATTCCGCCGGAGATTCTTTACAAGCCCGGCAAACTCACTGAAGAAGAGTACGAACTCATGAAGATGCACCCCATCTACGGAGAAGAGATCGTGCGTCCCATAGCTTCCCTGCGCTACCTTTGCCCCACCATTCGTGGGCATCACGAGCGCTGGGACGGCAAGGGCTACCCCGACGGGTTGGTGGGAGAAAAAATACCGCTGGCAGCCAGGATCATCAGCGTGGCAGATGTTTTTGACGCCCTGGCCGCAGAGCGTCCCTACAAGCGTGGAATGGAAGTCAAAAAGGTCAACGCCATACTCGCCGAGGGGCGCGGAAGCCATTTTGACCCGTTCTTGGTGGACGCTTTTGTCGAAGTGATCAATCGGCGTTACCCAGACGCCACTTAAGCCTTAGCCCCAAGGGTAGGAGAAGCGGTCTCCCGGGAGAATCCGCGGGCATGAAAGCCGCCGAAATACGCCAGTCCTTCTTTGACTTCTTTGAGTCCAAGGGGCATAAGATCGTCCCCAGCGCCCCAGTCGTCCCGCTCGACGACCCGACCTTGCTCTTCACCAACGCAGGAATGAATCAGTTCAAACCCTACTTTTTGGGTCTAGCCAAACCGATTTCGACCCGTATTGCCGACACTCAAAAGTGTATCCGAGTGTCCGGTAAACACAACGACCTGGAAGAGACCGGACACGACACCTATCACCACACCTTTTTTGAGATGCTGGGGAACTGGTCGTTTGGAGACTACTACAAGAAGGAAGCTATCGAGTGGGCCTGGGAGCTGTTGACCGAGGTTTGGGGCCTTCCAAAAGAGAGACTCTACGCCACCATCTTCGGGGGAGACGAACTCGTTCCAGCAGACCTTGAAGCCGAGCAACTCTGGAGAGACTGCACCAACATCGACCCGTCCCATATCCTTCACTGTGGTCGCAAAGACAACTTTTGGATGATGGGAGACACCGGACCCTGTGGACCCTGCTCTGAGATCCACATCGACCTGACTCCAGACGCCAGCGGCGGGGACCTCGTCAACAAAGACTCTCCCTTGGTTATTGAACTTTGGAACCTCGTCTTCATTCAATTCAACTCCGAAATGGATGGTTCGCTCAGGGAACTTCCGGCGACCCACGTCGATACGGGAATGGGCTTCGAGCGAGCTTGCGCGGTGGTGGAATGCACAAAAGGCGGAACCCATTTTGACGGGATGGTCTCCAACTACGACACCGAGGTTTTTCAGCCCGTTATTCGCGAGCTGAGCAAAATGTCGGGAGCGACCTACACTCCTGGCCAATCCACCGACGCGCAATCCATCGCTCTGCGAGTGTGTGCCGACCACATCCGAATGATCAGCTTCTCCATCGCCGATGGGGCGATACCATCGAGCGACGGCCGAGGCTACGTTGTTCGTCGTCTTTTGCGACGGGCCGCAAGATATGGCCGCCAACTGGGACTCCTCGAGCCATTTCTCTACAAACTGGTCCCCATTCTGGTCGAGCAAATGCAAGCGACCTTCCCTGAACTCAGAGAGCAACAAACCAAACTCGAAGCCATGATCAAGGCCGAGGAGACCTCCTTCAATCAAACCCTCGACCGCGGACTGACACTCTTCGAAAACGAGGCCCAGGACCTTAAGAGTCAAGGAGAGTCTACCTTCTCGGGAGAGGCCGCCTTCAAACTCTACGACACCTATGGCTTCCCCTTGGACCTTACCCAAGCTATGGCCAGAGAGCTCGACCTCAACGTCGACGAGGAGCAGTTCAACCACCTGATGGAAGAGCAGCGAGCCAGAGCTCGTGCTGCTCACGTAAAGGTCATTGTCTCAGCCGAGGACAGAGAACTCGAACTCCCGCCAACGGACTTCACAGGGTTTGATTCCTCTCAAGAGTCAGCGACCATCAAGGCTGTGATCCAGAACGAAGACAGTCTCGCCGTGGTGCTCGACCGCACTCCCTTTTACGCTGAAAAGGGTGGCCAGATAGGTGACACAGGCGAATTCCTCATCAACGGCAAGAGCGTCAAGGTTCACGACACGAAACAACAAGAGGGCGTCATCTTTCACTTGGTCGCGCCGAGCTACGCCAAGGACCTCAACGATGGAGCCTCGTTGGTGGCCAAAGTCGACTATCAGCGCCGGCTCCAGATCGAGCGTCATCACACAGCGACCCACCTTTTGCACTACGCCCTCCGAGAGGTCCTCGGAACAGATGTGCGACAGCAAGGGTCACTGGTCGCCCCCGACCGTCTCCGATTCGACTTCACCCATTTTCAGGGAGTTTCACCAGAAGAGCTTGCCACCATTGAGCGGATCGCCAACGAGAGAATCCTCGAAAATTCGGGTGTCTCTTACTTTGAGGTCCCCTACAAGGAGAAACCTGACTCTGTTCTGGCTTTCTTTGGCGACAAGTATGGAGACGATGTGCGAGTCGTCAAGATCGGTGGACAAGGATCCGGAGCCCTGGACTCCCCCGCCTTCGACGGTTACTCCATGGAACTGTGTGGCGGAACCCACACCAGAGCCACGGGAGAGTTGGGCTTCTTATCGATCACCAGTGAAGGAGCCATCGCTACCGGGGTGCGCCGACTAGAAGCGGTGAGCGGCCTGCCATTCCTTACGCGATACCGCAACGACCAAGCCCTCATTCAGGGCCTCAGCGAGATTCTATCGTGCTCACCGGCCGAGCTAGAAAAGAAAGCCGCCTCTATACTGGAGCAGCAAAAGACTCTCGAAAGGACACTGCGCAACGCCCAGCAAGCCGAGGCCTCAAACCTGGCCGCAGACCTGCTGCTCTCCCAGACACAAGTCAACGAGGTTCCCCTCATTGTCAAGTCGATGGGAGAGAGTGGTCCCGAACAACTCCGACTTCTAGCCGATGGGCTCAAAGAGAAGTTTGAAGGTGTCGCCGTTCTCGGCGCCACTCAAAACGGAAAGGTGAGCCTTTTGGTCTACGCCGCACCCGGTGTCGTCTCCCGAGGGATGCATGCCGGAAAACTCATTAAAGAGTTGGCGAAGCAAGTCGGCGGTGGCGGTGGCGGAAGACCCGACCTCGCTCAGGCTGGAGGCCGAGACCCGAGTCAACTCCAGTCGGCGCTGAGTCAAGTCCCAAGCCTGATTCAAGCTCAAATCGCAAAATAAACGACAATGGCATAGTACAAATGTGCCTTATCAAGATGAGGCCTTCATTGTAGATTGCCAATAAGGCTTTTGCCTTGAGACCCTTGGCGGATAACCCCCCCCCGAAGCCAAGGGTCTTTTTATTTCCCGGAAAAATCCAGAGTTGGTGGCCTAGCTTAGGCCTAACAACTCGTCCAGCTTCCCTCTACTTTGCAGAGCATAAATATCGTCGCAGCCCCCGAGGTGAACGTCCTGATCGACAAAAATCTGGGGCAGGCTTCGCTTCCCACCCGCCCTCTCGATCATCTTTTGCCGAGCAGCATCATCACCGTCGATTTTGTACTCGGTGTACTCTACGCCCTTTGAGTCCAACAGAGCCTTAGCTCTGTGACAGAAAGGACAAGTTTGCCAGGTATAGATTTCTACTTTTTTTTGCGCCATATCGACTCTCTTTCGTTTCCCCTTGGCAGAAAGTGCTACGATCAGAGAAACTTCCCTGCGTAGGAACAATCCCGAAGCCACTGTGTTTTGCGGGCCTATTCCAAGCGCTACTGCGAGAGTTTTGTTCTGCAGAACAGGAATCTCAAACAGGTCGTGAAAAACATGCCACTCACCAACACTACCCACCGACCCGGAGGCTCTACAGATGAGAGAATCGAGTTTCGAGCTAGCGGCCAGACTGCGAACAGAGGCAGAGGCGCTTGAAGAACTCTTGATTGACGCCAGCGAGACCCATACGTTTCGCTCGCGGCAACAGGAAGAAACCAAGCTAGAAGACCTCCTTAACCTAGCCCAAGACCGTCTCGCTTCACTGCGCCTTGAAGCCCTCCAGGAATCCATGGAAGACGTAGAAGAGATCTTGGCCGGTCTTCGCAAAGACGAGGCTGAGCGCGAAGCTAGTGGTCGACCGGTCTCGCTGATCCAGTCATTTCTCTCCATCGCGGAGTCAGAAAAAGTCCGACTCCACCACATCATTACGGCAGCCGTGCGCGCCGAAGAAGAAAGCCGAAGGCTCCGATCCAGAAAACGTGGCAAACCGCAGCAGCGCAGACCCGAGCGTACCGTCGAAGCCCAGCCCGCGGTCAAAAGACGCAAGAAGCGGCCCGAAAAAGAACCTGCTGAAGCCGAAGAGAACTAGAGCCATGAACCGGAATAGATTTCCGGTCTGGGGCCCTCGTGCCCCAAGAATGGAGCGTCAAGTTGCAACGGCGCGCTTTCGCTCCTACCACTCACCAGCATCCCGCAAGCCCGAGCCTGCCAGTGAAACGAGACGATCTCTCACTTCGATGGGATGCTTTTCCCCCACCGGGAGGGAAGCCTCAACAACCCGAGGAAGCGCCGAGCTTCGGCGATTGCTCTAAGCATGGCCGAGATTTTGGGGTCTCTCGCAATGTGTACCACTCAGACAAATGGGCAGAGCCCGTCATATGTCTGAGCCCAAGGAAACAAGCGTCTCACGCCAGCTAAGACTGCGGGCGGAGCAACTAGAAAACTTGGCGCTCGAAGCCGAGTCTCAGAGTTCTTTTCAACTTAACGGCAAAGAGGAAGAAGAGCTAGGGGGCCTAGTCAAGGATCTGCGTTCGCAACTTGATGAGCTTCGTCTTGCCAACATTCAGGACCGCCTCAAAGATGTCGAGAGCATTTTGCGCGACCTCAAAGCCGACCTGGTGAGGCGCCAAGCCGAGGGGCGTGCCACACGGTTGATCGAGGCGATGGTCTGGGAGGCCGAGAATGAGCGCGGCCGTATTCTCGCCTCGCTCACCCATGTAACCCAAACTCCCACCCGCTACCTCTCCTTCCATCAAAGCGGCGAGCCCCAACGGTTTCAGTCGCTACCCGGGATACACACCTTCTTTCGAGGGCTTGAGCACTGCTACTCGCAGGAGGCCTTGGATCTACTCGACCGTGGCCTCAGAGAAGAGGAGCCCGACCTATCGGGTCCACAGGGTCAACGACATCCGTCGAGCGAGCGTCTTTTTTGGGACCTCAACGCCACGGCCCCCGATGATAACGCTATCGATGCCGCCATCAGACGACCGGAGAGCCTCCGCTTTCAAGAAGACATTTCAGGACGCGTCCGCTACGGTTTGCAATCCGCATCGGAGCAACTCGGGCTCCCTCATGGCCACAACCTTTCTCCTGATTTTGACCCGCAGGGGCGAGGCTATCGTTCGGAACTCGATCCCTTAGCCTCACAAG
>CAZVVF010000102.1:0-9229 GCA_964630575.1 uncultured Burkholderiales bacterium
GTCCGGGTTTTTCTGTTCGGGATTGCTGTCTCGTACGGAGCGGATGTTGACCTTGAGAGCCTCGGAGCCATCTTTGATGGAGAGGTGGCTGACGGCGACATCGGCCTTGCCGTCACCGGTGTTGTCGGGGACGACCCAGATGTAGAACAGGCTATCGGTCTCACCTACGGAGACCTGGCTTTGGAAATCGAACTCCTGGTTCTTGAGGGCGTCCTCTAGGGCTGACTCTGCCCAGGCTGCACCGCCCTTGGTTTGGCCCTTCTGCAGTTGAACGTGGCCTTGAACGTCGGTCTGCAGGGCCTCGGTGCCCACTTGAACGGCACCGATGAACACAGCGTCTGCACCGACACCTTTGGGACGGACGGCCTTGTCGACCTCAACCGGCTTTATCTGGAGGTCGAGATCAACTCCGATGTTGTCGATCTGGTAGTTGGCCTGAAAGGGAATGCTCTTGCGCGCCAGTTCTGGGAGTGGGCCCAGAGGAGATGGAATCGTCTTTTGGGAGGGGAAAGGGACCTCCACATCGACCTTCACGGACCCCGAGGGAATCTCGACGTCTCGAGCGGTCTCTTGAACCTGCTGGCGCGCTTCGGCAGTCATGGATTGAAAGGCCTGCTGAACCTCTTTTTGGCGCAGCAGTTCGCCCAGGAATCGGCGCGCACTGCTGCCGGGGATCACCACCGATGGCTTTGAGTAGTCGACGGCAACGCTCGAGTTGGCGATGACGTCAACGAGTTTGCTCTGAGCAGGGTCGCCGGCGCCCGGTGAGGTCTCGCTGTTGGCTTTTCTCGATTGGGCTCTGCGAGCACCGCCGATGGTGATTTTGGGTCCCAGTGTGCTCTCTAGCGGACCATCGGAATGCAGGCCCGCAACAAGGGCACCAGATTTCGCATCGACATCGAGCTTCTCAATGTCGAGTCCCACACCGTCAACAGACTTCTCTACGGCGTCGAGGGTTTCGTCAAAGAGGTTGTCGACTCGGTGCTCCACTTTGCCGAGCTCCACTTGGAACCGCTCCTGAACCTTGCTCTTCACGGTCCCTCGAATGGCGTCCATGACCTTTGGAACGGCACTGTCGGCGGCCTTTTCAACGGTTTGAGCGATCTTGCTCTGAAGATACCCCGACAGGCCACCGTCTTTCATGCTTTGGCTCTCGGTGTGATGGAGCTTATCCGCATGAAAGGTCATACTGTCGAGGGCGGCTGTGTAGAGTTCGCCGGAGAGTTGAACGTCGGCTCGCTGGTCTTGGTCGTGGTCGGGTGTCAGCCAGGCGTGAACCGTTCCGTCAGCGACTCTCTTGCTGGAGCTGTGGAGTTTTCCGCTGAACTCGACCTCTCTGTCTTGGGTCACGAAGTCGAGAAGCGAGTCTATATTTTGACCTTTAGCGAGCTTTTGCAGGCGCTCGATCTGTTGCAGTCGGGCTTGCAGAGCCTTGCGCTGGACAGGGTCGTTGCTCTTTTGCAAAGCTCGCCTTGTGGCCGCGCCGTCGTCGATGGAGACGCGCACTCGCCCGGACACCGGGATGGTGTTCTCTCGGCCGTGCTGGACCTCGGCCCGGACCGCTCCTAAGTGGATCCCTTTTGTAGCGCCATCGGGGAGGGTGGCGCGGTCGACTTCCGTCCTTTGAAGCTTGACGTTCATGCCTGTGTCGACGGTATCGATCTCGTAGTTCAGGACCAGCGGTAGCTCTTCGAGGGCGAGTTTTCTCATCCCCACGGGAATATCGACTCCCCGGACTTGAAGCAGCGATCCCTCTCCTGAGGGGAAGGGCACTCGAGCGGTCAAGAGGGTTTCGCCATTGGGGATTTTTACCGCCGAGAGAGCTGTGTTGATCTGTTGCTCGGCTTGGAGAAGTTGGCTTGCGATCTTCTCTTGTACCCCTTCGGAGTCGCGGAAGTGGTTGACCAGAGCCTGGGCGTTCTGGCCCTCGAGAGAGGCTGAAATCCCCCGCTGGGTCGTTTGGATCTGGACCTTGTCTTGAAACTGGGCGAGAGGCTTGTTCAGCGGTGAGACGTCTAGGGTTCGTGCGTCGCTCTGGCTGGCTGGGCTCTGGGCTGGGGCTTGGCCGTCTCCTTGGTTCGAGTCGGTCTCGCGAGTCTGACCGAAGACCTGAATCGGTTGTTCCTGATTCATGGCCTCCTTGAGGACATCGGCGTTGGTGGCGATTCCGATCCCGCTGAAGGCCCCTACCACAGAGGAGGCTAGGAGTATCCCTTGGAGGCTTTTTTCAAAGACACGACGGCCAAGGCTCTTGGTCTCTTCTTCCGCTGGCTTGAGAGCGGGGTCTGATTTTCGGAGTTGAACGCTGTCTGTTGGAGCAGAAGGTTCCAAGGCGGCCTTAGGGTTCGCATGGGCCATAGGCTTGCGATGGATGGGCGCACCAGAGAATCGGTTAATTTTGGGGTTGATAGGTGTCAAGCGAATTTGCTCCTCAGAAAACTTCGTGAGCCCAGAGCGCAACCCTGCGCAAGCGCATGTTAACGCTTGGTCAGAAGGAGAGCTTTAGCAAAGAGGTTTCCGAGGCGGGCTAGCCTCTTGCCAAGAGTTCTCCCAGCTCTAACTCAAAGCTCGCTTGATGGGTCACCAGAAGCTCCAAGCTCTCTATGCAGGCCTCGGAGTCTGGCTCGCGCTCTAGCAGGATGCTGATGACCGCCAGGGTGGCAAGCTGAGACAGCAGATCCTGTCCTTTGGTTAGAAACTTGCGTTGTACCAGGCTGATCAAGTAGGGCTTGGTGTCAAAGAGGTCCGGGGTGCTAGAGAGGCGGGGCCCCAACTGCTGGGCGAGTTGCTGGGCGATGACCCGGCCGTGTTCGAGGCGGGCCCTTGAGGCCTCGGCAAAAAGCTCTTGAGGGTCGAGCCTCTGCCAGTGATCGAGGTTGTTGACCAAGGCCTCGGTCAAGGCCAAGAAAACCGCGCTGGGCTGGTCCTTCGACAGCCGACTCACGATCTCGCTCTCCAAGAACTCGTAGCCCGTCCAGCCGACGGTGTGCTTGCCCGAGACTTTCACCACGGAGTTTCTGGGGGTTCGAAGGCCTGGCTCCGACCGCGTCAGGATGTCTTCGAGCCATTCTCTGTGTTGCTCGATGGGTCGACCTAGCTTTTGCCGAACAGAGGGACAGTAGTGGGAGAGTCCCACCTGAAGCCCGTTGGGAATGGGGGTCAGGACAAACGGAAAGAGCAGGCAGGTCGTGGGTTTCATTTCGGGGCCATTCGTCTGGTGAATGGAGCAGAGGTTGGTCGTTGACAAGAAGCCGCAGGCCCCATCCACCTGGGCGGTGAGCCAACTCCCGCCGGAATCTTGAACGAGGGGCACCTCGGGGCCGTCGCGCCGCAGTCTGTCGGCTTTGGAGTCTTCGACTCTTATGGTCCATTGGGTGCGGCAGCATTGACCGCAGGAATGGCAGTCAAAGAAGCCTTCTGTTTCAAAAGTGAGATTGGGGACCGGCACGCCCGTTTAGAGTACCACGCCGAGAACTGCGAACCTGCGGGACGCTCGGGTCGAATTGAAAAACGAGAACCTCACACGATGTTTACATTTTTGTTGGGAGTCTCTGTCTTCGTTGAGGTCTAATGGACCTACGCTCATTTATCAACACTCACCATCACCAGCCTGCGAGGTCCAACGTGCAGATTTCAGCTCCCACAATCAAGTCGCTCCAGAATCGAACGGTGCCCAGTCTCCCGGCACCGGCGACGCCAGCTGAGACTCAGCAGGCCGCGACCACGCCCACGGACGCTTTTGTGCCGCAGCTTCCGTCGAGTTGGCAAGATGTCGACCTCGGGCCTTTGGCTCTGCCCGATTCGCCTCCACCAGCCTTGCCGCGACCGGTTATTTTTGTTCACGGTTTCAATGGCAGTGCGCAACGTTGGGACCACGCTTTTGAATGGTTGACCTCTGGTGAGGAGCCGGTGAATCGTTCCGGCGGAGTGATCGAGGCCGGGAAGTACGAGGACCTGGACCCCGAAGCGAACCTTTTTGCCTTAGAGCTTTCGCGACCTTACAATCCGATCGAAAAGAACAAAGATGAGTTAAAAGAGGCCGTAGAGGCCGTCTTGGCTGCCACTGGAGCTAAGGAGGTCGACCTCGTGGTCCACAGCTTGGGGGGGCTGAACTCGCGGCACTACCTTCAGGATGACGACGAAAAAGTCAACAAGATCGTGATGCACGGTACGCCCAACCACGGTTCTGCCTTGGCCAATCTGGAGATCTTTTTTCGCGAGAACTTTGGCTTCCCAGTGGTTCCACCGACCGATGACGAGGGCGTTCGCCGCGTTTTGGAGCAGCTCTCCGTGGACAAGTTGGACGGCGATGACAAGCCCGAGAACCCTTTCTTGAGATCGATGAACAACGATTGGGCCCAGCAAAGAGACGCTGCGGAGACGATGATCATTGCAGGTGCAGGATACCCTACCGCCACCGGCGGACCAGGTGTGACCATCTTTGGCGATGGGGTCGTGGCTCGTCGTTCGGCCAAGCTCGACGGTGTGGAACTCAAAACCTCGTGGTTTCGCAATCACTTCAACCTTTCCAACAGCCCCAAGGTCATGGAGACGACAGCAAACTTCTTGGCGGGCAACAAACTCGCTGAAGGCGAGAACCTGTTCGACCGGCCCGAAGATGCCATAAAGGCCGCGGAGTTGGTGAAGGAGCAAGGCGGTGTGGACTCTTCAAGCGCCGCTCATCCCAAGGTCGGCGTAGAGCAAGCGCAGAGGGCGACCAAACTGCCACTCTTGGACCCGGCCTTTCAAATGGGCTTGGCCCTGGGAGTTCTGTCGGCCGTCATGGGAGGGCCCAAAGAGACCCTTCCTCTCATCGAGATCGGTCTCAAGTCGGTCTCTGACGGCACCAACGTCCAAGCCGACTACAATGTAGATTTGGCTAGAGATGTTGGACAGGTTCAAGGCAGTGGGTTTGTCGATGGGCGAGCTTTCGCCGAGGTGGCCGATTTCTCTGAGGGCAAGGTCAACTGGAAGAGTGCTCTGGGGCTCGACGCTTCAGGGTTGGCTCTGGAGGTAGGCGAGGATGAGCGTTCGGTCACGATGAAGGGGGAACTGGGTGGAGTCCCCACTGACCTCAAGATCAGCCTGCAGGTCAACGACAAGGGCGTCCTCTCTGGTTTGGAGACGACAGGTACCTTCAACGGTGACGACTACAGAGTGCGATCGACGGTAGAGTTGGGCGAATTGCTCAAGGGTGGTCCCGACCACAACGGCGTGATGCACGTGGACGGCAAGGTCAACGGTGAAGACATGCAGCGAAACTACCAGGTCAATGTCTACAAACGTGACAACGGATTAGAATTCAGCGCTCGAGTGGCCGCTACCAAAGCCGAGGATCAGGATATCGGGGTGACGATGAAAGTGACAGACCGCCGGTAGCGGTCTGCCGCCTTTGTGGTTCGGACGACTAGTAGTCCTGATAGGGGATCAACTCGGTGAGACTGCCGTCGGGGTTTTGCATAACGGGAGGCCCGTCGTGGTAGTTGTTGTCGTACATGTAGGTCCGACCATCGTAGGGGTTGACGTACTCGGTTTGCTCCCAGATGACGCTGTTGTTGAATTGGGTTAGCGCTCTGTCTCTTTGATTCGAGGCCTCGCGAGTGCTCTGGAAGCTCCTGTCGAAGGCTTCTACGTTCTGACGGTGCGCTCGTTGGCCATTGTCGAAGTTCGCTTGGTTTTGAGCCCGGCGATTTTGATAGTTGGCTCGCCCCTCAGGAGTCGAGGCTTCCCATTTTCTCTGCGCGACCCACTGATTCAGAGCCGGTGCGATCTCTTGATAACTTCTGTAGTCCTGATTGCCGGTTCGATAGCAGTACTCCCAGTATTTGGCTTGGTAGTCTTGGTAGACCGAGGGGTTCCTCATCTGACCAGGGTTGTCCCCGAGTTGCTTGAGGTAGTTGAAGAACATCTCGTGGTACTGGAGTTCATACTGACAGGTTTGAACGCCTTGAGGATTTCCGCCCATCCGATAGATGTCCATCATGCTGACCGTCGTTGCGTATTTCGTTCGGACGAGGTCGGCGGCGGCTCTGAGTTCCTGCTGTACCTGTTGGTCTGTTTGGGCCGATGCTGCGCTCGATACAACGAGGAGAGCGAGAAGGGCTATCAAGATATGTTTTGCGTTCATGAGGTTTGGCTCGATTCGTCTAGGGTGAACTCAGTCTACAAAAGATGAGGGAAAAAAGAAGTGACGATGATCACCAAACTCCGAAAAACCACCGGTTCATCGGTCCCGAGAGAGTCAGAGGCTTTTGCCTAGGGCAGGGTTTAGGGTCTTGCTCGCCAATAAATTGGGGTATGGACTGGCAAACTGTTGTGCTGATTATTGCAGGCTTTGCCTTCGTGGCCTTTCTTGGTTTTTTGGCTTTCCTCAATATGGCCAAGAAAGCGGCAACGAAGGCTTTCAGTGGAGCCGTTGATAAAGCGCTGGACAAAACCAGCGAGGTGATTAGCGAAAAGGTCTTGACCCCTACCATGAGCGTGGCCTCTGAGGGGATGCAAAAGGGGCTTGGTGCGGTTGGGGCGGCCGTGAAGCAGAGCTACGAAGAGGGCTTGCGAAACGACCCCAAACGCATTGAGATCGAGGTGACGAAGTTCGCCGAGCGCAGTTACGGGCTGGTGACGGAGGCCAGCGTCGTCGCGGAGTTGAACTTGACGGCGTACCAGGCCAAGGGAGCTCTCAAGAAGCTCGAGCGGACCGGGGTCTGCCATTCTGAGACGCAGGATCAAGTCACGACCTACGTCTTTGAGAGCTTTCTCAAACGGGTCGAAATCTGGGAATGTGGCCATTGCGGCAACGTTCTTCGCCAGGAGCCCGAGGAGAACCAGTGCCCGTCTTGCGGGGCTCTACTGGAGCGCAAGACGATCGTAGAGCGCTAGCTCTGCTGCCGAGAAGGCACCTGCTATCGGCCTGCGGCCTCCAACCACTTTCTCAGCGGCCCTTGAAAGCCGAGCAGATCGCGCACTCCTCCGCTGATGAACATGAGGGCGCTTCGCTCAGGGTTTCTCAGTTCTTGATAGGTGAGACTGAGTTTGGCCGTGTAGAGGGGATCGACGAGGACTGATTCGAGTTGCGCCATGGCCTGGACCTCTTCAAAGACCCGAGCCGGTGTCGAGCCGAACGACCGCCCGATAGGTGGGCTGTGGAGGGTGTAGTCACAGGCTCTCGGTGGCTCTTTGAGAATTCGCGTGTATTCCGGAACGAGACTGTCGAGAGTTTGGTCGAGTTCAGCTCGGGTTTGGCCTGTCATGCTGACCACGTGGACTTCGCAATTGAGTTCGAAGTAGCCGCAGCCTAGAAGGAGGGCCGCGGCGGTGAAGCCGGTACCGGAGTCGATGTAGAGGTCCTGGGGAAGGTGCCCTAGACTCAGTGCCTGCTGGACGACGGACCCAGCGATCCCGAGGCTTCCCGCCAAGGCGGCTGGGCAACTCCCTCCTTCGGGCACTATCCAATCGTAGTCGGGAGGCTCAGGGTGCGATGAGTAGTGCGACCCTAGAGTGAGTTTCGAGAGCAGGCCGTTGCCCACTGGTGGACCTTCGCGACCCTCCACAACATAGCTGGGCTCGATGGCGTACTGGGGCAGCAGGAGGGCCAATCGCTGGATGTTGCTCGAGTGGCTGCTGCCCATCAGGCGCACGCGCTTGAACCCACGCTCGACCATCCAGGGTACCAAGCTTGCGTACTTGCGAACCTTGTAGCTACCGACGAGTTCCTCTCTGGCATAGGTCAGCTCGGCAAAGCGTCGACTCGTTTGCCAGGGACTCAGAACCCGGGGGACCGGGTCCAGCGCAGCCCAGTAGGACTCTAGCCTGGACTCGAGCCTGTTTCTGTCCTCTTCCGAGGTTGCGCGACACTTTATGACTCGTTGCGAAGGTTGAATCTGGATGGGGAGCCACGCCACGATGACGCGGCCTCTCTCTACTTCTTTGGAGTGACTTTATAGAGGAAGATAGTGGCAGGATCCTGCATCGTCTTTTTTTGGCTGACCACAGCCAGGGTGTTGTCAGCGTTGTAGTTTATGCTCTGCACGGGTAGCTTACTCTCGTCGATTGTGTCCAGAATTTTGAGACCGTCTTTGCTGAAGACGACAAAGTCCGTCGCCGACTTGACCGGTTGCATCGGGTTAGACATATCGTTGGTGCTGATGGAGAGTCCGTGGTAAGGCTTCCAGAGGTACTTGGGGGCAAAATTGATGGTCTTTTGACCCAGTTCGAAGGTGGAGACGTACTTCTTGGTCAGGGCATCCACAAGGAAAACACCGGCTTTGATCTTCGGCGGAATTTGGTAGTAGCTGATAAGAAGGTGTCCGCCACCCCATTGCCAGTTGACCATGAGAAAGGTCATAGAGCCCTCTGGGGGGAGTTTGTCGGCTGGCACATCCTTGAGAAGGGGAGAGTTGGCTCCACTATCGAGGTCGATGATTCCAGCGACGTTGTCGAACTTGAGATTGGGGGCCATCAAGGCTCGCCCCCATCCTATCAGGCGTACGGTCTTACCCTGTTTGTTTTGATAGGTGATGTAGTCGATGCCAGAGATGGCTTGTCCCTCGAGAAAGCTCTTGATCTTCTTGCCCGCTTTGAGGTCCCACACTTGAATGCCGCTGGACATGGTCCCCAGGAACAGAAGGTTTTGGTCTTTGCTAAAGTCGTAGCAGATGATCTTCTTGGGGTCGGCCTTCATGTCTATTTTCTTGCTGACGGTGCCGGCCTTCCAGTCCAAGAAAAGGAGTGGTTTGTCGCTTCGCATCATGATCAGCTGAGTGCCGTCGTTGGAGAACTCAAACCCGTCGACTCCGTCGAAGCCTTCGACGCTGTCCTTGATCTGACCAACAACTTTGCCGCTGGCCACTTCCCAGACCGTAACGGTCTTGCTGGTGTGAGCAAAGGCCGCGACGTATTTGCTGTCGGGGGAGAAGGTGGGTCGCGACCAACTGAACTGGTCTTCGCCGGGCAACTGCTTGTGCAGCGTGAATTCAGGTGGCTTGGGAACAACGGGCTGTGCCAGGCTGAGCTGCGAACTGGCGAGAACAAAAAGGCTCAGAAAAGTGAAAATGAAACGTGATTGAGACATGGAAACTCCCCTCGATTGACTGCATGCCTTCTGAGCAAGCCTGCGGAGGCCCTGCTGACTCTTTTCGTTCGGGGCGGTTCTAGACTCCGTTGCCGCGCAGGAGTTCCAAAATCGAGAGATAGAATCCGAAACTGCCCAGAAGCACGCACAAATGCCAGG
>CAZVVF010000103.1:0-9223 GCA_964630575.1 uncultured Burkholderiales bacterium
GAGCTTTCCGCGGGAATGGGCGGCGAGCCGATAGGGATCGGTGCTCGCGTTGTGGGTGCGATCGTCTCGGCCGTTCTGTCGGGAGTGATCGAGCGAGCGAGCTCGTAGCGGAAGGTTTGACCTCCAAAGGAGATTTCGTCTCCGGGTTCGAGCAGTTTGGGCTCGGTCAGGTTTTTTCCGTTGACGAAGGTTGGGTTGGTCTGGGAGCGATGGTGAAAAACGTAACTCTTATACTCCGGCGCCCAAGCTAAGGCCCCGTGAACACGGGACACCGACTGATCTTCAAAGAGGATATGGGCCGGTGTGTTGGGAGTCCCGGGCGCGGCTCGCCCAAGCCAAATGACCTCTTCGCCCAGAGTGAAGTCAGTACCAGCGTACTGGCCACTGGTACCCTTGAGATGCCACACCGTTCTATCCTCGTTCGATGCCGTCATTTGGCAGAACTTCCTACACCTTTGCTCGCAGATCGACGTGACATTAGTGAAAGTCTTAGAAGAAACTCTCGGATTTCTTGCTTGAGGGGGCAAGAAATCCGAAAGTTTAGCAGATGAGACACGCCGCTAGGGATGCTAGAGGGGCTCTCTACTTCGACTCTGAGCTCACAGCCAAACTCTCTTCGGCTTGTTGGAGCAAGCGGTTCTGTTCTCCGAAGAGGCGGGCGTTCCTGAGGGCCGACTCGGCCACCCGTGTGAGGGCGGCAGCCCAGGCGGCCTCGGTTTCGCTGAATCCGGTGGAAGGGTCCCGCGAAAGGACCACTCCGCCGAGAAGTTCCTCATCGTGAACGAGGGGAAGGGCCAAGAAGAGGTTCTCCCCATCGGCTTGTTGCCTTGGCTCAAAAGGTTGGCAGAACAAACTCTCGATACAAGCGCTACCGTCGTTCTCAGAGGACTCGGGCGGGTTCGAGAAGAGACGATCGAGTATCTTGCCGCGCGAGATCCAGGCGGAGAGGACTTCAAACTCGAGACTTCGGCGCAGGCTGTCGCAGAGCCGCTGCATGATGTCTGATGGTTCAGAGGTGGCCTGGAGCAATTCTTCGAGGGCCAAGGTTATGCGTTTTAATCGGCGGTCTTCGAGCTGAGTCTGGCCCAGAGTCAGCGCTATAGGGCTGCTCGCGATGGCTAGCAGTTGGAACAGCTTGCTGTCGAAGCGAGGAGCCCCGGCGTCCCACCATTGCAGGCTCATGAAGCCGCAGAATGTGACTCCGCAGCGCAGTGGAAAGAGGAGGGTGGAGCCCGACGACACGGGTTCGAACTTGACCATCACCTCCTGCATGAGATTGGGGTCGAGGCGATGACGCCCAAAGGAACTCGCGCACACGTACTTGGCCTTGTTGTCGACAACCTGGTAGAGGTCGACTCGTTCGCACTTGAGGGCTGTGCAATAGCTCGTGAGAGCGGCCACCAGAGGGTCGTCTTGCTCTAGGCTCGTTGCCCAGAGTTCCACGATCGCGTTGAGAGCTTTGTCGTAATCGAGCTTGATCTCTTTGACCCGGGGGGTGGGCTCCTGGCGCTGTGTCTCTCGGCTCGGGGCCAAGCTCTCGTGGGTCTTGAAGAGCCAGCGTCCTCGGGCCGGTCGAAGGGCTCCCTCCTCGCACCAATCGTCGAGTTGCTGGATCAGCGTGGCCGGGAGCATGGGAGCGAGAGAAAAGATATCGGCCCTCAAGCTATCGTTAGCAGTGGATGCCAAATACGCCTCCGTCAGTCGGAGGCAATCGCTCTCTGGCAGAGGTTCCAACTCGATGGTGTGCTGGTCGGGAACCGGCCCGGTGTTGGCAAAATTAACGCTCAGCCAAGGTTTGTTGGGGTCGTGTCCTTGTCGCCCTTTGTGAGAGTAGTTCACGATCAGGGTTGGTTTCTCGGCGTCGGCTTCCAATCGGTGTCGCACAGCCACACCGCCTGAGCGTTGGATGCCTCGGCGCAACTCCTCAACGAGTCTTCGACGCCCACTCCCCTTGGGTCCCAGGATGGTCACGCTCAGTCCTGTTCCCTTGCTGGCCCGCTGCCACAGATTCATCAACTGGCCGAGCTCCTTCTCTCGGCCGATGAGCGGATAGGCGTGGTGGCCCAGGAAGGTTTTGGCGCTGGCTGCTGGTTTCCATGACTTGAGTCGCAGGAGGGAGTTGAGTTCGTCCATTCGCGAGAGGCAGTCGGAGACCGTTTGGGCCTCAGGCCTCTTGGCCGGGTCTTTGTCCAACATGGAACGCAAGAGCACTCTCAGAGCGGGGGGGAGGTTTTTGGAACCCTCTCTGAGGAAGGCGGGGGTGACGCCGTCGGGTGGAGCTGGTTTCCCCGCGGCCAGGGCGGCCAGGACCGCTCCCAGGGAAAAGATATCGCTCTCGGTACGGGCCGGGGCTCCGGGGCTCACCTCCGGTGCTAGGTAGGGCAAGGCCAGGCTTCTTTCGCAGGGAGGGAGGGCCCTGAGAGCGGGCCATCCTCGTCCCGTGTCGGTGAAACGGATGAGCCCGGATGAGTCCACTCTAAGGCAATGAGGATGGACCTCGGTGTGCACCATGGCTCTGCGATGGAGCGCGCTCAGCGTGGACGCTAGCGCTCTGGCTGTGCTGATGAGTCTCTCCTTGGCCAGTGGGCCGTCGGTGAAGAGTCCCGAGACCGGACGGCCCTCGACGAACTCTCTGACTCTGAAAGGCCGACCTTCGTGAAGCCCGGAATACTGGACCGGGGGCATGCCGGGATGTCCCATTCGAGATTGAAGGGCGCTGGTTCGATAAAACTCCAAGCGATTCTCGTTGTTGTCAGACAAGAGAACCTCCACGATCATGGCGACCCCGGCGACTTCACCGCGGTAGCCGACCACCAGGGAGCTTCGTCCTATCTCTTTGAGGTTGGAGATCCCTGGTATCTGAGGTGCTTCAATCATGACATGTCCTTCGCTTGCTGCTATACTTCTGGCCGGTGAACGATGATTTGATGCCAACTTCCAGCAAGTCCTTCAATGGGCTGGAGCGGGACTATGCTTTTTTTGAGTCCAGCGTCAACGAGCGGGAGTGTACCCTGGCTCGATGGGCACCTCTCTTGGGAGCCCTGACTGGGAAGGGTCCACTGAGGGTGCTGGATTTTGGTTGCGGCACGGGTGGTTTTACTCTGGATGTTCTGAGCCTCACCGACCGAGCGCCGCAAGACATCCACTTGACCTTCGTGGAGCCATCGGAGTCGTTGAACGCTCAGGCTTGGCAGCGATTCCGGAAGGCAGACTTGGGCTCTCTCGACCCTCTCAGGAGCGTTGGCGAACTCAAGTCGCAGCGGTTCGACCTCATCTTCAGTCACCACGTTCTCTACTACGTGCCCCATCTTCGAGAGGTGTTTGAGCTCTTGCGCGGTCTTCTCGACCCGGCCGGTCAGTTTCTGGCCGTGGTCGGCGACAACAACAGCGGGCCAGGACGTCTCCAGGACCAGGTTCTTGCTCAGGCGGGACTCAGCAGCCCTTACCACTCCGGTGGCGAAATTCAGCGACTCTTCACGGAGGTGTTTCCCCGGGCTCGAACCGAGCGCTTCGAGACTCGCCTGCAGATGGACGATTCGGTGGAGAATCGTGAGTCTATCATGCGATTTCTGGTGGGAGAGTTCGGGGCCTCGGTCTGTTGGTCTTACGCGCTCTCGGTCTTTGACCAGTTTAGCGACGGGAAACGCATCGTGGTACCCAGCGAAGAGTTGAACCTGTTCTTGGGTTGAAACGCGCTCGGCGCTGTTAATCAGCGGCCCGCTCAGCGGCTGTTAAGGCCGCGAAAATGCGGTTTTGGCCAAGCTTGGTGGCCTCGTCGGCTCCCACGATAGCTAGGTGCCGGACGTTGTGCTTTTCATCTGTATCGATGGGATGGCTGGCCACACCCATTCCGATACCCAGACCTGGGGTCTTGGCGCAGAACTGCTCTTCGATCTTCTCGCGGAACTCGCCCGCGATCTTGATGGCGTCGGGTTTGGACACTCCGGGAAGGATGACTTCCAGGCGGTCTTTGTTGGTCTTGCCCACAAAGATCTTGGTTCCGAGCAAGGCGATCATAAAGTTCGTAACATCGACTAGCAACTTGTCGTTGACCAGGCTTCGATCAGAGCCGCGAAGATTCGAGCTGTCCGTGAAAGTGAAGCAGAAGTAGCTGAATGCGCGTCCGCTGCTCGTGGATTGCTGGAAGCGGGTTTTTAGGGCTCCCTCGTCGTGGAGTTGGGCCACAGTTTGGTAAGTCATTCGTACTTCCCATGTTCTGCTTTAACCTGAAACTCCTCTCTCACTTGAGTGTTTCGAGTGTAAACATGTAGCCAAAAGGTAACCGACTGGGGAAATCCGAACCCCAACCCAATCTATCCCAACTCTTGAATCAATTCTCTATGAAACAATCGACTAGACAAACAGGTACCGTTTCCGTCCATGCGCGCGGATTCGGATTTTTGAATTTTGAACCCACACGCTCCCTATCGGGGTCGGCCTTCATCGTACCGCCGGATCTGAATCCTTTTTTGGCCGGGGATGTTGTGAGCGCCGAGATCACCGAGGGAGAGGATGGACGCTTTTCCGCTCACGACCTCAAGTTGGTTCAGCGCCAACGCTCGGTTTTGTTCGGGCAAGTCGTGTCCCGAAAGGGGCGCCTCTGGCTCAAGACCGATAGCGAGGTGGCCAACACCGATTGGCCGCTGATCGGCGAGGTGGAGAAGGACAGATATGTGTTGGCTCAGGTCGAGGGGGACCGGGCGGCGGTTATTGATGTTCTCCCACACGACACCGATATACCCTTAGAACGGCTCATTGCGCGTTATGACCTGGTTGAGGAATTCGACGACGAGTGTTACGAGCAAGCCGCCAAGATCGCCAAGATGAAACACACCCTTGGGAACCGTCGCGACCTGAGGAAAGTCCCTACCATCACCATCGATGCTCCCTCCACAACGGACCTGGATGATGCCGTCTCAATTTTGCCCGATGACTCTGAAGGGGCCGTGCGGCTTTTGGTCTCCATCGCTGACCCGGCGGCCTTTATCAAGGAGGGCTCGGCTCTGGATGAAGAGGCTAGGGCTCGGGGAACGAGCACTTATCTCAGCGATCTCGTCCTTCCTATGCTTCCTCACCCACTCTCCTCGGGCCATCTGAGCCTCTTGCCTGGTCAGGACCGCTGCTGTCTGACCGTGGAGTTGCGCATCGATATCGACGGCGAGGTTCGCTCCGTCGACGTTTACGAGAGTCTGGTTCGTACCAAGACCCGGGTGAGCTATTCGGAGTTGGCCGACTGGCTGAGCCATGGTGACCTCAGCGAGAACCTCCTCAAGATCGAAGAGATGTTGCCCTGGCTGCGAACGGCGGCGGCTCGGCTGTCGGTGGCACGGAACCGTCGAGGCGGGGTCAAGATATCGGGGAGCGACTCGGCCCAAGTGACTCTCGACGAAGACGGTCGAGTGGTGGGAACCAAACCCGAGCGCTCCAATGCCGCTCACCTCATGGTGGAGCGCTTTATGGTCGCGGCCAACGAGGCGGTTGCGGGATGGCTCGCAGAGCGAGGATTTCCCGCACTCTATCGCGTTCACCCGGAGCCCGACGCCGAGAAGGTCGAGCTTCTGACCCAATGTGCGCAGAAGTTCGGTTTTCAGATGGGGTTTCGCGGTCGTCTGACCCCCATGGCTCTCGCCGCGTTTGACCTTCAGATTCGAGGAGGCCGAAGCGAACCCGCTGTTCGCTCCCTGCTCCGCGGGATTTTGGAGAAAGCCTGCTACGCCCCTGAGCCGGGACTCCACCTGGGTTTGGGAGCGCCCATGTACTTGCACTTCACGTCTCCCCTGCGGCGATACGCCGACTTCGCTGTGCACCGGTTTATCAAGGCCTATCTCGCTGGCGAACGGAGTTTGAGTCCCGACGACCCGGCCTTTCAAGAGCTTTGTTTGCACCTCAATCGCCGCAGTCTCTTGGCTAGTAAAGCCGAGTCGTTTCGTCGGCGCATGCTGCTGGCCGAGTATATGCTCGACTACGTGGGAGACGAGTTTGAGGCTCGTATCACGCGGATTTTACCCTTTGGACTGGTGGCTCAGTTGGACGAGTCGCTGGTGGAAGGGCTCATTCCCTTGGAGAGCTTGCCGAACGGTCCGTGGACTGTGACACCGACCTCGGCTCAAGGATCGGGGCACGTTATCGCCTTAGGGGAGGCTGTTCGAGTCAAACTCGTCTCGGCCGAGCCAGAGCTCGGTGAGCTGGAATACGCTCTGATCTAGAGGCCGCTTGAAGCTTTTCTGAGTTTCATCCACTCAGGTTCGCAGTCTAGAACGGCGGACTCGAGTGGAGCAATGATATCGCTCACTCCTTCTGCGGTCGATGTGTTCAGGACTTGGAGGCTCTAGGCCTCAGGCGGAGGATCCGCTTTGACGATCAGCACCGAGGTTGGACAGTGGTGTACCACCTGGGCGCTGACGGAGCCGAGAACGAGTCTGGAGAGTCCGCCGAGACCACGGTGACCCATGACGATGAGGTCGTAGCCGTGGTGGCTCGCGACCTCGACGATCACCTCTGCGGGGTGGCCCAGTCTCTTGAGTGTCTCGGCCTGGCAACCGCAAGCTTCGAGAGCCTCTTTGAGGTGTTCCTCAGCTTGAGCTTCGAGGCGCTCCTCCAACTGGGAAGGCAGAAGGTCCGTTTCCAGCATCGTCGGCCGATAATTCAAAAGCTGAAAAAAAGAGAGCGGGACAACGTGCAAGAGAGTCAACTCGGCACCGTAAGTCTCCACCAACCCACCCGCTCGCCGAGCGGCTTCCAGGGACTCGTGAGAGCCATCCACCGGGCAGAGTATCTTTTTCATTCAGGCCTCTTCACCCTCGGTGGTCGGCAGCGAGCGACCGAGGGCTTCGCGCCTTTGAACTTGGAGGATAAAGCTCGATATCATTTCCCGTTGCGAAACGTCGATATCGTCGGGGAATCGGAGAGCAATTCGGTTGCGCTGCTTGTCCTTGACGAGGGACACTCGCTCCACGATGGCCTCAATCCTGACCGGGTGGTCCCAGCCAACAACGCGCACGGTGATCTCCTGACCGTCTTTGTACTTCTGGTTCACAGGGGCGAGCAGAGCCATGCCGCCTCGGCTGAGATTCGTGAGCCGGGCCAACTTGGGAGGGGCATCTTTGCTCTCGACCCAGTCTGTTTTGACTCGCACTGGCAAATTGACGTCGATTCGGTAGTCGTAACGACCCGTGCTCGGAGCTAGAAGGGACTTCTCCTTGTCCGTTTTACGGGGGAGAGAAACGAAAACCTCAGGTCCTTTGCGGTTCAAGACGGTCACTTGGTGAGTGAGCACCGTCTCGCCCTGGAACTCAATGAGCAAAAGGTCCGCAACGGCCGGAAGCGGTGCCGCCTCGGATTCGGGATAGAGCCAGGCACCTGTACCGCTATGGCTGCGAACGATCGCAGCGCAGGTCGCGAAGTCGTTCTCCAGGTCCTGGGGAATGGCCAAGAATCGAGCTTGGTCGCGGAATGGTGACGCTATCGATGACAGCGATATTGATTTTGGACGCTTCAACTCAGACACTACAAACCTCGGTGAGCTAGGTTTGGTATCGGCTGGCCTCGCCCCTGCTTTTTTGCTCGCTTAGCAAGAGAACGCTCTGTTTGAGTTTCAGACTATCGGTCATCGGATAAACTGGCATAAGGTTGAACAGCAATCTTACAAATAGAATCGGCATGTTGTGCTTGGCTGGCCTTTTGAGCTTGGCCTCTAGTGTTCCGGTCACCGCCCAACTCGCGGAGCCTGCCGTTGAGGTTGAAATCGAGGCCCCATCGAGGCAGACGCTGACGCTCAGGGATGCTCTGGCCACCGCTGTCACGACGCACCCTAGCCTCAAAGAGGCGGTCGCTCTGATCGAGGCTGATGAGTTCGGTGTGACCGCTTCTACGGCTCCGCGATATCCTCAGTTTTCCTTCTCTGCCTCAGCCGGACAGACAGGATCGAGCGGTCAGCCAGGGGGGCAAGAGGTGGTGCGCACGGGGTTGCAGAGGAGCTACGGCTACGGGATTCGCTTGACCCAGCAAATTCTGGACTTTGGACGGACCCATCACGCGATAAGATTGTCGGAACTGCAACTCGGGGTCACCCGCTTGAGTTATCTGCAAACGCGGCAAAACGTCCTCAACAACGTGGTCCAGGCTTACTTCAACCTGTTGCGTCAGAGTCACGCTATCACGGTGACTCAAGAAAACGCGCGAAACGCTGAGGTCGTTCTGAGCCAAGCCCAGGGGTTTCTGGAGGCGGGCACCGGGGCCAAGATCGCCGTGATTCAAGCTGAGGCAGACCTGGCCAACGCCAAACTGACGATCGTTGTTGCCAAGGGAGCCTACGCCAGAGCGCGCGCGGCACTGGCCCAGGCTATGGGCCTGGACAGTCTGGAGAACCTGGAACCTCAGGAGACCTACCTCGAGTTTCCCGAGTGGGAGATCGACACGGTGCGAAAGTACGCCCGCACGACGCGGCCCGATGTGG
This sequence comes from uncultured Burkholderiales bacterium, assembly GCA_964630575.1. GTDB lineage: Bacteria > Vulcanimicrobiota > Xenobia > Xenobiales > JADMJV01 > JAEXNA01. The sequence continues at coordinate 8,456 of CAZVVF010000103.1, forward strand.
TAACCTCCTCCCTTCAGGTGGCCCAGGCCGAAACCCGAGTCCGCTTGGCCAAGTCGGAGTACTTTCCCACTATCTCGGCCAACGCCGGGTACAACTGGAACGATAGTGTCTTTCCGCCGCAAAACACCATTTACAACGTTGGTTTACAACTCTCGGTCCCCCTCATCAACGAACCGGGCTTGTCGGCTGCCGTCGGCGGAGCCAAGGCCAATGAGAAAGCTGCCCTGCAGAGTTTTCGGGTCACGGAACTCCAGGCCATCCAAGAAGCGACCACAGCGCTCTACTCTCTCAAAGAGGCCAAAGGTAAGGCCGATGCGGCCAAAGTGGCTCTAACGGCTGCCAGCGAGAATTTTCGCCTGGCCAATGAGCGCTATCAGGTGGGAGTGGGTAACTCCTTGGAGGTCAGCCAGGCTCAGCGCCAATTGGTGGAAGCTCGGATCGCTGAGCTCCAGGCGCGATTCGACGTCCAGAACGCCATTTCGACGTTGCTGTTGGCCACCGGCCAGATCGATACCGAGGCGCTGCTTCCCCCCGAACTTGTGGTCGATCCGATTTTCGATCTGCCGGAGATCGTCGACCCTCGGGAATAGGCGGGCCTTTTAGAGGCTCGTTTAACGTTGAAATCGCACAAAAAGGGCGTTTTTCGCTGCTTTTTGGACGATTATTGTCGCTCTGTAACTTCCTATTCACATGTTTGGTGCCCTCTGTTCCTTATGATGAGCAAACAGAACGAATCCCAGTGGAGGAAACCCCCCGTGAATATAAATA
>CAZVVF010000104.1:0-9182 GCA_964630575.1 uncultured Burkholderiales bacterium
TCGGCGAACAGCATTAACGCGTTGTCTGCTGAAAACAGCGGGTTGGCGATTCCAAGGGGCTGTGGGGTAGCACTAAGGCCCTAGCCAGCGGTGCCGTGAATGGGGCCATTGAGGGCTACAAGAGCCGGAAGACAACCTCTAAGATTCAACTCTCGGGAATCATTGACGGAGTGGGAGACGCGGTCGCAGACTGGAAAGACTCCAAGTCGGCGCCGGTCAAGCAACTCCGGGAGAATAGTCCTCACGGGACCTTGACGAAAGCGGCTATGACCATGGCTGGTGGACTTTTTGGTGTCGCTGGGGTGATGATCAACGCTCCGGGTGGATTGGTTATCGGTATCCTGGAGTCGCTCAAAGAAACCACGAGTTACATCCCGACTCAGATGACCAAAAACGTGATGTTGTGGGCCACCAATGTCGGTAAGTTCTTGCCAGCCGCCATTGTCAGCGCGACCTGTGGTGTTGCTGCTGGTACGGCCGTTGGTGTCGCCACAGCGAGTGTGACCTCCATTATCGACGGCCGCCTCGGTGTGAACCGCAAGATAGCCCTGCCTGTGGAGACTGCGGTCAAAAGAGCCCACGGCGAAACCGAGGTCAAAGAGAATCTTCGTGCTTATTACCGGGCAGGAAAAGGCTCGGTAGTGGGGCTCAGTGCAGGAGTCCGAGAAGGCTGGAAAGCCGGTTTCCAAGGCGGTGTGGAGATGTTTGGTGATCTTCTCGCTACCACTCCAGAGTCGATAGAAGCCTCCGAAAAGAACAAAGAGTAGACCTTTAGGCTCTACTCTTCGTCTCTCGGGCTTGTGGAAAGCCCCTTTTTCTTGTTAGCTCTCTAGGATTTGCTGACGAGCTGCGGGTGACTTGCGAGGTATTCCTCAGCCTCCATCGCGGCCTTGCAACCCATTCCGGCCGCTGTTATGGCCTGGCGATAACGGGTGTCCACGACATCGCCTGCTGCAAACACAGCCGGTAGGTTCGTCTTCACATCCTGAGTGACGACGTCGCCTTTGATCGTGACGATATAGCCCTCTTCGTTGAGGTCTATGACTCCCTTGATAAACTCGGTGTTGGGGATGTGCCCGATACCTAGAAACATGCCGTTGCAGGGGATGACGTGCTTTTCGACTTCTGACTCTGGTTTTTGCGATGGGGCTCCGTCGGGATGAGTGATAACCTCCACTCCACTCACGGTTCCCTTTTCTTGGTCGCCAATGACTCTGAGAACTTCGGAGTTCCAGGCGACTTCAATCTTTGGATGCTCGAGCGCTCGAGTGCGCATGATCTGTGAGGCTCTCAGTTCTGAGCGACGATGGATGAGGATGACCTTCGAAGCGAATCGCGTGAGAAAGAGAGCTTCTTCTAGAGCGGAATCTCCGCCGCCAACGACGGTGACAATCTGGTCTTTGTAGAAGGCACCGTCACAGGTCGCGCAAGAGGACACTCCGCGACCAAAGAGTTCTTGTTCGCCTGGTACATTGAGGCGTCTGGCACGAGCGCCGGTGGCGATGATGAAGGCATCGCAGGTGAGCTTGGTCTCGTCGTCTACGGTGAGGGTATAGGGAGGTTCCGTTCCCTCTAGCTTGGTGACGACTCCCCATTCGTAGGTCGCGCCAAAGCGCTCGGCTTGCTTCTTCATGCCTTCGATCATTTCGAAGCCCCCTATTCCCTCGGGAAAGCCAGGAAAGTTCTCAACATCGGAAGTGAGGCTCAACTGCCCACCGGGCTCATTGCCTTCCAGAACCAGTGGCTTGAGATCGGCTCGGGCGGCGTAGATGGCTGCGGTATGTCCGGCGCACCCAGAACCTGCAATGATAACCGCGTGATGTTGATGACTCATTCTCGTCTCCTTAGATCGTTGGAGCCGATGCCTTCTGGTTTTGCCAAAGTCGCACCTTCTGGACTTGTGCTCTGGTTCACCTTGTGAACGGTGGCACAACGTGACCGGCGATACATCGAGAGTTCAAAAATGTCGCTATAGTAGGGATATCGACAAGCGCAGCAGCGCGCTCGACAACTCGGGGGCCGGATGTAGACAACAGACAGTGCGTTTTTGGGGGTAGGGGTATCCCTAGAGTCTCAGGTAAAACTGAGGCTCTTCTTTATTTTTAGGGGAACTACGGGTTCGCTTCGGCGGAGGTCTCGGCGGCTTCTTCTTCGGGGTCGGGCTCGCTAGGCTCCGGTACTGCCTCCGGTTGTACGGTGGCTTTGGTTTTGAATGAGGAGTCGCACAGTTCTATGCTGAGCTTCTTGCCTGGGAAAGCGGATTGACCCAAGGCGTAGCCTAGATTGGCGAAAGCTGTCTTCATGGCTTGGTCGTCCCAAGCGGAGTCCACGGTGACGAAGCGTACAACATAGTCCTCGCCATTTTTGACGACTTGAACGGAGGCTCCGGAGGAGTTCTCGAAAAATCCCATGGTTTTGAGGGCTTCGCCAACTCTTCGAGCATCTGTTTCGGTGGCACCGCTGGTGTAGTAGACCTCTTTGTCTGGACCGAAGGTAAGTTTGCTTCCCCAAGCAAAGAACGTTGAATAGACGAAGTAGCCTAGTATGCCAAAGCTAAAGAGCCCTTGTAGCAGTTTTTTTCCCATCCCGCTTTCTTTGACATCACCAGGCTCTCGCCTTCACGCGTTCAGCGTGGATTAGATTGCTGCTCGAAGGAGGAGGCGTTATGGGCCAGCACAGTTTGGGGCGGGTCTCTTGAGGGTTTGGTTGCGCTCGATCCCATTTCTGCTCATTCCGGTGCTGCTACTGGTCTGGGTCGGGTGGCAGGACTCGGCTCCCGGTCGGTTCTTTTTGGAAGACCCGGCCGCGTTGGTCAAACTCCCGGTGGGAACCGGGATGATAGCGGTTTTGGGTGTCTCGATCTGGGTCTCATGCGGATTCTTGGGAATGTTTGCCTCAAGTCTCACTCTGGGTCGGGTTAGAGTGTCCCTGCTAACCTTGTCCCTCTTCTGTCTCTGGCTGGGAATCGATGACCTTCTTCTCTTGCACGAGGATGTTGTGCCTCGTCTTTTTTTTGAAGAAGAGCGCTGGAGATTCTGGGTTGAGGTGACGATGTTCGGGAGCTATGGTCTGGCACTGGGAGCCTGGATCCTCGTTTTTCGGAAGAACTTTTCACCGCTTCACTGGAGCTTTCTGTTGGCGAGTCTGCTGCTCTTTGCTAGTTCCATCGGGTTGGACATGGCCAGAGGATTGCACGTCTTTGACCCGTGGAGCCGCATGGTGAAAGATGAGGATTATGCCATTCTGGTAGAGGACAGTCCCAAGTTCTTGGGTCTATTCTGTTGGGCTCTCTTCTTTTGGCACTACTGCAAGAGTTCTGTTCAGGCTCGGATATCGGTGGCTCAAGCGGACTGAGGTTTCGCGATTGGCGAGGACCGCTCTAGAACCAGCGCCAGCTAAGGTTGTTCAAGGTGACGGCCCCGCTCTGGTTTATCAGCGTGCTGACGAAACTAGAGTCGTAGATGAGTTGGGTGTTGCGAGACTGAATGCTGACTGCTCCTGATCCAGAACCCCGTTCGCCCGGGGTCTCACCAGCTTCGGGGTCGCCTCCGTAGGCCACCAGCACTCCTCTCAGGTGAAAGTTGTTGCTCGCTCCAATATTGGCGCTAAAGCTCCCCTGGGCGTAGACCACGCCCGAGAACATAACGTCTCCCGCCGACTCGGTGTCTAGGAACGGGTTGACCCCCTTGGTGAAGCTTGACTTGTAGGGCGAGGAACCTGCTGAACTCGAAGAGCTCAGCGACGAGGCTATCTTGCTAAGAACCTGTGTCGGAATGGGTTTAATGGTGATGTCTCGCTTGGAGTACAGAGCGACCTGGGTATCGGGGCCGGTTCTCAAGACGCTCTCACCCTGGACGGTGATATCACCCTCAGCAGTGATCGCCCCACTGCCGTGAACGTTGCCCATCATCTGGACCTTGCCTGGCGAGGTGAGAATGGGGTCCGGGTCATGTTTGCGCTTGGCCTTGAACTCTACCTTGGGGCGGTCTCTGTCCCTGGTCAGGACGTTGTTGGAGACCAAGACGCTCAGACCGGTAGAGCCTTTGCTTGTGGGTTCGATCAAGACGTTGCCCGCGACCGAGAATTCCATCTTGGCTCTCTTGAAGCTGATAGCCTTGCCGACATCGACGCCCATGTCGTCGGGGTTCTTGATGATTCTTCCTGTTCCGGCGAGGGGAGGCAGTAGGGGATTTGTGGAGGGATCCGCTGGGTCGTACTCCACATCGTAGTAGGTCAATTCCGTTTTGCCTCCTATGTCCTCCCAGACGTAGGTTCCGGCATTCACCTTGGCATCGCTTGTTTGAGCTTTGTCGATCTGGCTCCAACCGAGTTCAAGGAAGGAACCAGAGGAGTCGGATCGGGTGGCAGCAGGTGCGACGGAGTTTACGCCGTTCACAGTAAACTTGCCCGTTGCCTGATTGACGAGAACCTCTCCGTCCTCCATGCTTAAGGGATTGGGGGTTGTGCTGCTCACAAGCACGTCGCCCAGGGTGCGAGCCCGCGGAGGAACATCTTCGCTGGCGCTTTCGACGAGGAGTCGGTCCTCGACTCGCAGGTTGATGTCGCTCGCTCCATAGAGGACGGAATCTCCGTACTCAGAGACATCTCTTCCGATCATGGCTTCGACGACTCGCCGGGTCAGAGTCCCGTCGGTGGTATCGATCTCTAGAGAGGATGGACTGATTTCACGCACGGCGGTTCCCGCTAGGCCCTCGCAGTACAAAACGGCACAGAATCGCGGTACGTCACCGAAGCTCTCACTGCTGTTTACCTCGTAGTTCCCGCTGCTCTCGCTGCGCCAGATCGGTCCAGATGCGGCTTGGTTTAGGCCGTTGAACGAGATGTAAGGGTGGTTCACGAACATCTCAGGGGCGGGATCCTCGAGGCTCTCGTCGGGTGCCCCGGTCCCGTTCTGGAAGTTGAATCTCAGTCTAAAGAGGCTTGGCTCCCCGTCGCTGGACCAGACGATGCCCACAACGTTGCCCTTGTCCTCACGGACCCACAGAGTGCCAGGCTCGTCGATGACCACCGAATCCGAAGTCGCCGACCACTCTGGGTTGGCCTGAAGTTGGGTCCGAGCGTACTCTATTCCGGCCTCGGCTGCGGTGAGGGCCCTTTGGTTCTCGTCGATGGTCCCTGACATCATGCGTTGTGAGGGGAGAAGGGCCAAGCCTGCTGTGACCAGCATGAGAACTATGACACCCATGATCAGGGTGGTGATGATGGCTATGCCTCTATCCGTTCTCATTGCTTCTCTCCTCTATTTTCGAAGTTGGAATCGTGCTAGTCGATGGGAAGTCAGGGGGTGGTTTTTGAATGAGACCTTTCCTATCGCTTCGCTACGTCTGGCTTCGTCAATTCGCAGCGCGGAGGTTTTGATCTCAGCGACCGATTGATCCAGCAGTACTTCAAAAGATAGCATTTTATCCGCAATGAGGCGATAATCGACCACATCTTTTTCTGATTCGAAGGGAGTGAGGGTATAGTCCACGGGGGCGGTTAGGTAACTATCGACCTCAGCTTGGGTCAGTAGGGATTCTTTGTCAGCCGGGTCTGGTGTACGGTCTATGACTTTGCGGATCAGGAATTTGTGGGGAGCGAAGAAGTCGGCCGTCGGGTCGGGGTCGAGGTCGGGCAGCAAACCATCGGCGATCTTGCTGTAGTCGCTCGGGCGTACCAAATAGTAGAGGACATTGGCTTGGTAGAGAGGGCTGCCCGTGCCGTCGACTCGCTTGAATTTGAGGTTTGGGTCGGTCTCGAGCGGGTCCTCGGCGGTGAGAAACCAGACGGCATCTCCCTGACCGGCAACGGGCATTTTTTTGCTATCGATCTGCCTCGGGTTGCTTTGCTCGAGATCTCGCTGAAGCCAGGAGTGGCTCTTATTGAGGCTCAGTTGCGCTTGTTGTCGGGCATTGGCACCGAGAATAGCTTTGGTCCCTCGGTTAAAGAGCGAGAAGAGGAGCACCGATATGAGGGAGAATATCCCCAAGGAGATCAAAAGCTCCACCAAGCCGAAGCCCCGATGGCGTCGGATAGGGTTTGTCGCGAGGTCTCTAGACATTGAAGTCTGTCTTTTCGTTGATAAACCGAGAGGCCTCCGTGCGGAGAAATCCCTGGCCGAATCGACTCTCGTTGGGGTCGTCGTTCCACCACCATACCGTGATGTCGACTCGCTTTAGCCGATTGTTGTTCACCGGATCTCCCCCGATCGGTGTTCCGCTAGAGTCGCTGAGGGTTTTGTGGTTGATGCGGTAGGTGAAGGTTGTGGTGCCGAGAGCTACGGTCCCCTCCAAGGGTGCTAGAGGGGGTGAGTCTTGAGAAAAAAAATCCTCCTTGGAAAGTCCCGGCTCGGCGTTGTCAAAGATCGTTTGTAAGCGCTCGGTTAGAACTTCCTGCGCTAGAACAGCCCCGGCTGCCAAATTCTCTTGTTTTTCCGCCCCTCGAACAAGCTGGAGAAACAAGGCGAAGACCACCAGGGTTAGGCCCGCGAGCATCCCGAGTGCGATCATTATCTCCGCGAGCGAAAAGCCGGGTTCGGTATTCTTTGTTGTGTGGGCTTTCTTCACGCATTCTCCTGGAGATTACTGAGTTTAGCACACAGCTTCTCGTTTTTCATTCGTTCGCTGTGTTGACGCTTCTGGGCCTCGTCAGGTATCGAGGCCTGAGTCGACAAGGCGGTAGGACTCCAGCAGCCATCCATTCGACGTCTTTATGAAATTCAGGACTCCAGTCTTATCCTCTTTTTGAATGTGGACCATCGCTCGTCGCGGGGATACGGATTCCTTCGAGCGCTTCATTCCAACGATCTGTTCGGCGATCGGCGCTGCTTCGCTGGGGTTGGCAAGATACTGCGATAGAGCTTGGATATCCTGAGTCTCAGCCAGAGCCAGGACCTCTCCGCTGATTCCCCAGGGACGGTCGGTTAGGTCAGGGGGGGGAGTGCCTTGCTGTCGAGTCGTTTCTGGCCTGGTTGTCTGACACCCCACGAGCAACAAGGCCAAGGTGAGAACGAGGAGTGTCAGGGGGTGCTGGTTCATGGTTTCTTGCGCTTTCGCAAGTCGGAGCTTAAACCCTTGACCTCGAGTCAAGGCAGGCTGGCTGGGGAAAAGAGAGCATAGGATGGGTATGAAAATTCTTTTTCTTCACGGGTGGCACTCCAAGCCCGGAGGTCGCAAACCGATCTATTTGCGTGAACAGGGACAAGAGGTCGTGAACCCCTCACTCTGTCCCGACAGCTTCGAGTCGGCTCTGGCCACAGCACAGCAGGCCTTGGAGAACTCTCGACCGGATATCGTGGTGGGTTCGTCGCGGGGCGGTGCGGTCGCCATGAACCTTAAGAATCTGGACGTACCTCTGGTCTTGATGTGCCCCGCTTGGAAGCACTGGGGAGCGGCTGAAACGGTGGGGAGTCGAACGCGGATCTTGCACAGCCCAAACGACGAGATTATCGATTTCTCAGAGAGTGTGGCCCTGCAGCGAGCGAGCGGACTACCGGAGTCTGCGCTCGTTGCGGTGGGTTACGAGCATCGCCTAGCAGACCTGGAGTCGCTGCAGGCTCTCATGCGGGCTTGCAGAGAGCTTACTTCGCCACCTCAGCGATAAGATCGGCTACGAATATGGTTAGGTAGCCATTCTCCCCAAAGGCGAACAGTTCGGGGGTGTCGTCCACCGTGAGTTCCATGGAGTTTTCATGGTCGTTGCTCTGCAACCAGGGGATCTTAGCAAAACTGAACTCGCGAGCGAGCCATTCTTTGGCGTCGGAGGCTATGATTGTTTGAGCCCTGTGAAAGTCTTTCGCTTTTGCCACGGCGTTCTCGTCGCTTTGGAAGTAACTCTCGAGTTCCACCTCTCGGAGACCGTGGATGTAGGGCTGCAAAAGGGAGGAGAACTTGAACAGGAAGATCTGAAAGTCCAGAGGGCTTTGGAAGTCTTCCGAGGGCCAACGGGCGGCGAATATGCCTCGCTCTGAGTCGGTGTCGAGTTGGCAAACGTAGCATTCGTGAGGTTGTTTCTCTAGAAACTCTGTGGCGTCGTAGGGCATGAGGAACGGTTCGGAACCCGATGTTGGCCTTCCTATGGCGCCGAGAAAGAGTCGGGGCTCAGGGGAGAGAGAAAGGGTCTGGGCGCGGACGTCGAAGAGTATAAGGATCCCTTGTGAGCCTTTGCACGCAGAGGGTCTAGGGTTGTGAGGTTGGCTGCCAAACTGCTTTGGAAGGAGCCAACTCAATTGATAACAAGGTCGCTGATTTTACCATTTCTCTTTTTACTGCTCGTGACCACCCCTGCGAATTCAGACACCAGTATCTGGGAAGACGTTCGCGCGAGAATGACGGGTGCTACGGGTTATAGTGTTCGCTGTGACTACGTCGGTCCAGAGGGAGAGTATTTTTTCAACTACGTCGTTCATGGTGCCGGCACTGAGATATTGACTGAGGTTCTGGAGGGGTCGACGAGGGGAGTCGGCACCCGTATCTATTACAATCCGAGGCGAGATAGTGAAAATGTGACGATGCAAACTCACTTGTTTCGATTGAGACGCTCCCTTCAGGCGAGAGACATCAAGGACTCACCTTTGTATCAGCCGCTCTTTTCCCATCTCCTGGACCAGATCTCTCAAGCTGAGCCGAGTCGGGTGACGACGGTTGAGGAGAATCGGACGGTGTTCTTGTTTGGCGACACAGATTCTCAGCATGAGACCTTGGAGGTCGACGGCCAAGGGAATCCTTTAGCTTTGCGCCGGATGAACGCTGGTAAACAGGTGAACAGTTTGACCTTCACGCGCTTGGAGTGGGGCGAGCAGCCTATAGACTGGAAGGAGTGAGCCTCAAAAGGGAGGCGGTTCGGAGAGAAACTCGATAGAACGGCTCGTCGGCGCAGGATTTGTGGTGAGTCGAAACACAACAGAGCGTATGAACTGCAAACTGATCGACGGAAAACAGATCGCCTCTGACGTGCGTGTGGAGGTGGCTCAGCGATGCAAAGTTCTCTACGACCGAACCGGTAAGCGCCCAGGATTGGCCACCGTGTTGGTCGGTGAGGACCCAGCCTCTCAGACCTATGTTCGCATGAAGCATCGTGCCTGTGAAGAGGCGGGGATCGAGTCGATCGGAGTGGTGCTAGAGAAGACAGCGAGCCAGGCCGAGGTGGAGGCGGAAGTCGCCAGGTTGGCAGCCGATGAGCGA
>CAZVVF010000105.1:0-9171 GCA_964630575.1 uncultured Burkholderiales bacterium
AACAAGCTTCTAGCCTGTCTATTCCTCTTGCTTCTCCTTGAACTCAAGGACCTTCTGCAAGCGGTACTTGAACGATTTAGAAGCCACTGGCGATATCCGGGAAGATCCCTCGAAGACGCTCGAGCATCTCGTCGAAGGTATTGCGCTCAAAGATCCCTTGCCTCAAGAACTCCTGAACAGCATCGATCTTTGAGATAGCGTAGTCCACTTTGGGGTTGTTCCCCCTCTGATAAGCACCGATATTGATAAGGTCCTCGTTCTGCTTGTACATGTCCAAGACTTCACGGAGCTTTCCGGCCAGGGCCTTGTGCTCATCGCTGGTCACTTCGGTAAAAACCCGGGAAACGGAGGCCAACACATCGACGGCCGGATAGATATTTCGGTGAGCGATCTTACGACTCAAAACGATGTGTCCGTCGAGAATACCACGCACCGTATCGGCGATGGGCTCGCTCATATCGTCACCATCCACGAGAACTGTGTAGATCGCCGTAATGGTCCCCTTGGGAGAAGTTCCCGCACGCTCCATGAGCTTGGGCAGAAGAGCGAAGCAACTCGGTGTATAGCCCTTGGTAGCGGGAGGCTCACCGACGGCCAGTCCGACCTCACGCTGGGCCATAGCAAAACGCGTGACCGAGTCCATCATCAGCATGACGTTGTTCCCCGTATCGCGAAAGAACTCAGCGACCGCCGTCCCAGTGTAAGAAGCCTTCAATCGGACGAGAGCGGGAGTATCCGAGGTCGCCACCGTGACCACAGAGCGCTTCATACCCTCTGGCCCCAAGTCTCGTTCGAGAAAGTCTCGCAACTCACGGCCACGCTCACCGATCAGAGCCAAGATATTGATATCGGCCTTGGCAAAACGAGCGACCATGGACAAGGTGGTTGACTTACCCACACCAGAACCGGCGAAAATCCCAACCCGCTGCCCTTTTCCGAAGGTGATACAGGAGTCCAGAACTCGAATACCCATCTCCATTCGCTCTTCAATTCGCGGGCGCAAGAACGGGTTCGGAGGGGAGTTGTAAATGGGATACTCATCCTCACAGTCTAGAGGCCCGAGACCATCGATAGGCTCGCCCAAGCCATCCAGCACCCGTCCCAAAAGATTCCAGCCGACCTTCACCATCAAAGGTTTTCCAGTGGCTCGGACCTCATTGCCTGGGCCGATACCCCCGAGTTCCCCCAAGGGCATCAGCTGAACAATGTTCCCCTTAAAGCCCACCACCTCAGAACGGACGGTTCCGCCGGCTGGGTTCACGATAAAGCAGAGTTCCCCCATCATCACGGCCGGGCCCTCTGACTCAATGATGAGCCCGACGATCTTCGTCACTCGCCCGTGCTGCTTTATGGTCGTTATATGAGGAAGCTTTTCAAAATAGCGAGAAAGGTCCGGGGCGAATGTCTCATGATGGCTATCGATCATCTCCATCTAAGAGCCCTCCGCTTCGGCCTGCTGCTGAGCTAACAGCTCCGCTTGCATCTGCTCTAGGTAGGCCTGCTGCTGCTGGTAAGTCTCGATGTACCTCTGTTGGTCCTCAGGGGAATACTGGGCGAGTATCTCCTCAGTGGGCTCCGGGAGCAACTCCATCTCGGCGTTTTCCTCCCCGCCCCCTTCCGCGGAAGCCTCAGCGGCCGGAGCCGGCTCCGGCTCCGGCTCCGGCTCCGGCGGGGCCTGGCCGGGCTCGATTCCCTGAGCCTTCATGCGAGCCTGAAAATCCGGATCGCCAGGGACCTCCACAGGTTGCCCTGCCAATTGGTCCTGCATCTCGAATTGACGAATCTTGCTCATCTCTTCCAGACCCAGGCGTATCGCTTCGAACTGGGTATCGATTCGCGCGTCCACATTGCCCAGGTTCGTCTCGATGGAACAGCTTCCAAGCTCGATGGCGCCATCCGGTTGAATCACGAATTTCTTCAACCCTTCGATCATAGCCTCGAATTCATCCTGATGGACCTTCACGGACTCATACTCTGCCGGGTTCACGCGAATAAGAATCTCGTCTCTCTCCTGCAGAGTAAAAAGACTCGAACGGACGACACCAACGATGACGTCTCGGTTCGTCTTCAACTCCTCGCCCACCACACGCTTGGCCACCTCCCAAGCCAGGCGCACGATCTCCGGCTCCATATCCACCAGAACCTGACGACGAAGCTTGACCAGGTCGATAAACTGAAATTTCAAGGTTTGGATCAACTGCTGGAGCTCAACCTGCCCAGCCTGGCGCCCCTCCGCAAGGCCCGCCTGAAGGCCTTCCTCATAGCCCTGCTGACCAGCCTGCTGGCGCGCCTCTTCGGCGGCCTGAGAGGCCTGTGCCATCGCCTCCTGCACCATCTGCTGAGCCTGCATCTGGGCCTGCTGAATCATCTGCTCAGCCTCAGCCTCAGCCCGAGCTAGAATCTCCTTGTCGACAGCCGGTGGCGGCGGAGGCCTATGGGCGGGCTCGGCCTGGGTTCGCCCCAGATCTTGCCCAGCCTCATCGGGATAATCCTCATCCTCTTCGTCGTCCTCTTCGTCGACCAGTGGTTCGGGGGGTCGCTGCCCTACAAAGACGGTTTCCGAATAGGGTTCCAGCTTGTGTCCCTGCTGACCGCGAGACCGTGACACCCCACCCAAGACCTTACCCGAAGGCGGAGCCGCCTCTTTCGCCACAGGCGGCAGAGGGAGATCGGAGAACTCTTCCCCTTCAGTCTCTGCAGGCGGCCTATCTCCCTCCAGGTTCACAACCTCATTGAGAGAGAGGTCATTGGCCACAGGCGGCTCAGGATGCCCAGTACGAGACCGAACCAAGGCCGATTTTCGCAGCGGCGGCGCCGCTGGCTTGTTTTCCTTATTTCCTTTGTAAAGTGCCAGTGTACTACCCAGCCCTACTTAAATCTGATTTTGCCGAGACTCACCAAGCCCCGCAAGATATTTCGAATCTGTTGTTGAGCAGCCCGAATGTCTTCCCAGGAGACCTGAGCCACCGACTCGACGTCACCTCGAATGGTCGCCGCCTTGTCCGGGCCGTAGACGCGATAGACGCGCTCTGCCAATTCCTTATTCGCCCCCTTGAGGGCCAGGATCAAGTCCTTGTCATCGACCAGCCGAAGCACCTGAGACAGAGACGCCTGATCGATGGAGTTGAGGTCCTCAAAGTCACAGAGCTTTGTCTTGATATCGCTAGCCAGATGAGGACTGGTTTGGGTCAGTCCAAAAATCACTGACTCCTCGGTACCGCGGTCGGCCTTATTCAGGATCTTGAAGAGTCGGTCCTTGCCATCGAAGTTGGACTCAAACCCTTCATCAATCGCCTTCTGCAGCTTGTTCTCCAGGACTTTCTCCAACTCGCGCAAGACCTCTTTCGGAACCTGGCCTAGCCCCGCCAATCGGTGCGCGACCTCAGTCTGTACCGAGGGAGTCAGATTATCCAGAATAGAAGAAGCCTGCTCCGTATCGAGATAGGAAAGAACGACCGCTATGGTCTGCGGGTGCTCCCGTGAAATCAACTGCGAAGAAGTCGTCGTCTCAACCCTACTCAAGAAGCCAAAGGGACGATTCAGCGACCCGGGAGGACCCGAGGGCATGGAGATCGTCATGCTTCCATCTCTGCCAGTGCGAGTCGTAAAAGCCGAGGGATCCGCTGCTACCGGAGCCGACTGCGAAGAATTGAGAAATTCATTGATGACCGACGCTCTGATCTCCGGCGCGATACTCGGCAACTGAGTGATCTCGAGCGTGATCGCCTGGACCTCTTCCGGACCGAGCTCACTGAAGAGTTGAGCTGACATCTCCGGAGGGAGGCTCATAAAAAGAACCGCTGCTTTTTGCTTGGGGGTTAACTGTGAGATCTTGGTGTCCTCCTGACAAGCCTACTCATGGTAGTTTCTGACCAACCCAACCCAGCCCCTTCAGGCTCCCAGCCAGTGTTTGCGAATTTGACGAACAACAACGCCTGGTCGCTTTCGAATCATGCTTCCCATGGCCTTGCCCAGGACGTGAACAGGCTGAGGCTCGGCAGAGCCTCCTGGCCTAGAGGCCATCATCAACTCTTGCAAAACCTCTTTGCGCGTGTCCGGACCGACCCCCTCGAGCTTATCCACGGCCTCAAGCAGCATCGACACCTCATCCTCATCCATCTCGGCCAGGAGTCGATAGGCCAGCGGCAAGGAGAGAGACTGTAGGAAAATTGCGCACTTCTCCAAGGGCGAAAAGGCGCCCTCTGCGGGTTGAACCGAAGGCGGCGAGGGGACCACAACACTCGACTGAGACAGCCACATGGTCTCCAGCCTCTTGGCCACCGCAGCGGGGTCACTCCGCACAAAGGCCTCGACCACGACCGGCAACCCAACATCTCCCAGAGACAGCCCGGGAATCCCGAGGGTCACGCCCTCCATAAAATCGCTGAGGACGACCTCCCGCGCGCAGGGCAACACAAAGGGGAGCTCAACGAGCGTACTCGTTATCTGATGAACCAGGGCCGGAGAAAACTTCTGCAAGACCATCGCCGAGAGCTCAGGAGGCAGCCACATCATAAAGACCGCTGCCTTTTGAGCCGGCTCTAACTGTTCATAGCCCAACTCCAAAAAGGCGTCATCGTCATCGGTCTCTGAGGGCACAAATTTCTCCTCAGAATCGAGCCAGAGCAGACGAACTCGTCGCGCCACTTCCTCGGGATTGGAGCGAACGAAAGCACGAGCGACCTCTTCGGGCTCGCTGCGAGAGACATAGCTCGGCAGTTCTGCCACAGAGAGTCCAGTCAAAAACTCATCCCACACCTCCCGAGCCAAATCCTCGTCGACACCGGAGAACTGGCTCACCTCATCCTCCAAGGCGCGAGCCTCCCGCTGAGGAAACTGGTCCAAGACCACAGCGGCATGGTCGGTCCCTAGACCGAAGAGAAACACAGCCGCCCGCTGGAAGGAGCCGATAGCAGCCGGCTGAGCGCGACCAGAGAATCTATGCATCGCGCCACCGATACGCCAGCGCAAAATCCTGATAAAGCCCATTGATTTCCCTTCTCGCATTGCCGGGCTCTAACCCAAAATCGCGGGTCAACGTCTAAAAGTTGGCACAAAAAAAGGAGGAACAGTGTCCCTCCTCTCTTCGAGAGATGACCGAGAAGCCTTCTCTACTGTGAGAGCCAAGTGCTCTTCAACATCTCGGCAACCTTGGTCGGTCGCTCCTTCACAAGCTTCTCGAGCTCGTCTGTGGTATTGACTTGGGTGGCACCCGCACTGTTCACAGGAGCCGTCGTTTTTCCGGACTTTTCAGTGAAGTGGTCCGTAATCGTGGAGGTCGTAGAGCCAAGACTGCTAGGACTGGTGCTTATAATGTTGCCCTGGCCCTCTTGAACCTTGTGCTGCTTGAAGAGGAACATTCCAACCAAGCCGAGGAGCATCATCGCTCCAACCCCTACAGCCGCTGCCAAGTGCTGGCCAGTAATCGCTGAAGGATTGGTCTGCTGCGAAGCTTGAGGGAAAGCTGGCATTCCACCAGACTGAGCCAACATATTGCTGTTTTGGAAGGGCATACTCGTTACCGTGAGGCTATCACCACGAGTCTCATCAATCCCGATGGCATCCTTTACGATACCGGCAATCTTAGAGGTCTCTTCGTCGGACATGTTGTCGGTCAGAACCGAAGCGCTGATTCGCTTCACCCGAAATCCCATATCGACTTTCTTGGTTTTCAGTTGTTGGTAAGAGTAGTTGGTCGCTTGCTTCTCGTTGACGTAGTCAGAACCGTCCTTGCTCGGCTTGGCTCCTCCGTTCATCAACTCGGCACCAGACTGGCTTTGGCCCTTGTCGCCTTTGTTCAATTTTTCGCGAGTGGTCTGCTGACTCTCAACAACCACACCGTCATCGCCTGCACCGCCTGGGGTGAAGCGCTCTTCTTCCACTTTAGAGAAGTCCATTACGAGGTTGACGCTAGCTTCGGCACGTCCGGGGAAAGCTTTGTTGAGAACCTTCTGAGCTTTCTCCTGGAGTCGCTTCTCTTCCATCGCCTGAATCTCGAGTTGACTACCCGAAGCCACCATTCCGTCCGCTCCCGCTTTAGGAACGAGCGCCGAAAGGTCGCGACCCTTAGAGTCGATGATGGTGACGTTCTCGGGCACCAGTTCTGGAACCGAGGAGGCTACCAAGTTCATCATCCCTGAAATCTTGTCTCGGCTCATTTCAGCGCCGGGAGCGAGGCTCAAAAAGATTCGCGCGGTCGTCTGCTTGGTGTCGTCTTGAAAGTAAGTCTTGTCGGGGATAGCGAGCTTAACCATCGCTTCATTCACACCCTCCATCTCGCGCAGAGCCAGCGTGATGTCACCCTCGAGCAACTGTTGACGCGTGTCCTTTTGCTCTGCGGCCGTCTTGCCCAGCCCACCATCGACTTGATCGTGAGTCAGAACAGGGCGCCGAGGAAGGTTCATCTCAGCCAACTTGGCCTGGGCAGGAATCCTGTCCTTGGGATGAAGCATGATGCCTTCAACGAGGTCGATCTTGTGCTCGATGCGGAGTTGAGTAAGAGCCGTGGAAACTTCCCTGATGTCATTGTCGGACATCTTGGCCGGATAGAGTTTAACGTCTGCATTCTGACTAGCGTGCAGGCCGTAAGACCCACCTACCACCAGAAGGAGCAATAAACCGACAGTAACGCCAATCTTGGCGCCCTTACCGGCATTTTTAAACGCCTCCGTAATTTTCCCTAAAGGACCCCCACCACCCCCGGGGGCTCCCTTACCGAGTTGCGAATTTCGGGAAATGCCGCTTCGACTTCCCCTATTCATTCCTGTCTGTATCCCGGTTGCCATATGGTGCTCTCCTCCTACTTAAAGCCTATCGTCGCTATCTTGTGCAGTATCTTCCTAAGTGTCGCCTTAAAAGCGATCTATATCTGCATCTGGAAGAGCTGAGTCGTGGCTTGAGCCAGCTTCGACGTAATATTGGTGGTCAGTTTCATCATAATTCCCGATTTCGCTCCGGCGATGGTCATGGAGTGAATGTTGTCGAGGCGCCCTGATGTGAGAGCCTTAGTCATCTCCGAAGACGCGCTCATCGTGCTATTCACAGTACCCATCGCATTGGCCAAAAGTCCGCCGAACGATTCGCCATCCTCTTTAGAGACACCTGAAGGCGAAAGAGGGCTCGAAACCGAGCCAACACCAGGGAGTGAAGGGAGAGCGGAGGGCTTTGAGCCACCTGCTGCTCCGAGACTTGAAATTCCTTGAAAAGGTGATCCTTGCATCTAACTTTACTCCTTAGCCTTTACCTATCTGTAATGCCTTCATCGCCATTGACTTGGCGGCTTCAGCGGTGGTTGCGTTGGCCTCATAGGCCCGGGTTGCTTGCATCATCGCGGTCATCTCTTGGATAACGTTGACGTTCGGCTTAGCCACATAGCCAGCCTTGGGCCCCTCTTTCATCGCGTCAGGATGAGAGGGATCGTAGACCCAGTTGAAATCGCTATTGTCTTCAGCGACTCCGTCGATCTTGGCACCACGCCCTTGGTAGCCGACCCCGGTCTCGTCAAAAATGTTAGTGAACTCTCCGCCCATAGACGCTTGTGCGTAGGCCGAGTCGAAGGCCGAGGCGTCCTGCGATGAGACAACGGCGATCTGACGGCGATACGGGTTTCCATCAGCGGTTTTGGTGGTGTGAGCGTTGGCGATGTTGTTGGACACGATGTCCATTCGCTTCTGCTCGACCTTCATTCCGCTGGCTGCGATATCAAATGATTTTAAGAACTGCATAATTAGTCTCCGTTACTCTCAGATTATCGTCCGCTGTTTTCGATGACCCACTTCAAAGCTCCGTAAATCCCGGAGACTTTTGAACTGTAGGCCTGATAAAGAATTTGGTTTTTGGCTGACGCGGCCATCTCGGTGTTGACATCGACCGAACCTTCGACTGTCTCGATGGTAGCAGTGAGGTTTTCCTTCGTCCAACCGCCCATCTGTTCCAGCTGAAGATGTTTAGGCAATTTGCTTTCGAAGGTGAATGCGCCCTTCTTACCTTTAGCCTGCTCGTGGTCGAACGCCTCGCGGAGGTGAGAATCAAACTTTACAGCTTTCGCCTGATAATCTGGATTGTTGACATTGGCCAGATTGTCCGAAATCACTTGATTCCGAAGGGCGGATGCATCCAGAGCCTTCTCTAGGAATGTTGTGTCGACTAATTTAAATGGCTTACCCAAATCGTTTCCTCCTGCTTCGTCTCACCCAAGATGCTCTCGTCTTGGGCTTTTCTTACCCTGTTATCTTAGCCAAACCATGTTTCTGATTCTTTGAACTCGTGTTAACAGAATATTAACACGGTTCCCCCGAGTCACGAAAAAGCCTTTACCAGTAAGGCAAATGTACCAGGCTCACAGCTCATTCTAGCTAAGGTTAGAGAGGTCATGACGCTACTATATCATGGACTGAGAATTTTCGTTACACAGCTTTAACATTGCCGGATTTGGGCCCAAACCCGAAAACAGTCCGACGAGAGGGAAACGACCTAACTTTCGCTGAAAGAGCGAGGACCAGATTTTGAGAGGAGACCTTCGTGGCAACAGGACCTGCAGGGCCAATGGGCCCAGGTGGACACATCCCCCTATCTGCTGAATGGCTGAGAAACCAAGCCAAGTTAGCCAAGAAACAGACGAAAGGCTCCGCTGACGGGGAAGAGGTCTCAGAATCTTACAGTCCCAGTGACGCCGCCAGAGGCTTGGCCGTTACGAAAGACGAAAAAATGCTCCAGACGATGAAGGCGGAACTAGCCCAACTCGATCCAGAGTCAGAAACGTTTATGGAAGAAGCCACCGAGAAGCTGATCGACTCCGTCATCGATCAAGAGTACGGTGAGAACTTCAAAAAGAAGTCGGGCTACGAAGGCCTCCAAGACAAACTTCTCTCCACCATCCTCTCCAACGAGACCACACGAGAGGCCGTCGCCGATTTTTTCGACCTCCTCTTAATGATCGAGGAGCCCGAAGTCGACGAGGAGTTCGAAGACGAAGACCCTGAGAGCGAACCGGAAGAAGAGGCCGAGAGCGAAGACGAGGACGCCGAAGAGAAGGAATAATTATGTCAGCTGAACTCAAAGAAAAACTCAATCAGATACACTACCCTGGCCGACCGGAGACCCTTGGAGACCTCCAACTCATCAAGGAGGCCGAATTCCAGGAAGGCAACTGCAAACGAGTCGTCATCTACC
>CAZVVF010000106.1:0-9111 GCA_964630575.1 uncultured Burkholderiales bacterium
GGCTTCTTTTATGAGAGGGTTGAGTTTGAGTCTTACAGAACCGTACAGCAGGATCTCGCTGTGACTGATCGGTTTGCTTATGACGCCTGATTCCATGCCAAATATTGTCGAGCTCGAGCGCCACAATCTTCATGTAGCGTTGGTTGCGCTCGGTCTTTTCTTGACTATGGTCGTCTGTCATCGCCTGGTGTTTAAGGGGTGGCAGGGGCGAGGTGAGTTGGGGCGTGCTGTTCGAGACAAGCTCCGATGGCTCAGTCTTCCCCTCTTGATCGTGGTTCCTCTGTGGTGGGCTGCCACGCAGTTGGATTCCTTGTTTTTCGTTTCTGCAGAGCTTTTTCTTACGGCCGGCTTTGTCTGCGCGGTGATGGTTTTGGAGTCTGTGCGGACTGTGCTGACTCATCGTTACAGTTTCTCTGAGACGGCCATGGCTCTCTTGTTGTACGTGGTCCCGACCTTCTTTTATGTGGTCGCGGTGTTGCAGATCGATGTACTCGAAGGGGCCACTGGCTATGCCTTGGGCACGGTCCTGGTGCTTTTTCTGTTCCTGCATTTGGTCTACACGTACCTTTTCCGCTGGGTGCCCTGGCAACATCCGTTGTCGACTGTTTTGCGGGCGCGCTTGGGTCCATGGGTCTACCTTGGGATAATCGGGGTGACGCTCTACTTTGGCATGTTGCGTTATCCCGGCCTTTCGGTGGGTCAGTACACCTTGAGCGGTCTGGGTGGGTCCCTGGTTCTTCTCGGGGTTCTTGTGGCCTCAGAGGCCCTGTTGGCGACGATTTTTGATTTCTATTTCCCGGTCGCTCGCAAGTCGGAGATTCCGAGCCTCTTTCGGGACTTGGTGCGAGGGCTCGTTTATATTGGGCTCTTTTTGGCTTTTGTTGGGCTGGTTCTGAAGCGCGACTTGGATTCGCTCTTGGTTGGGTCTGCCGTCATCACGGTTTCCATCGGTTTTGCTCTGCAGGAGACCTTGGGTAACTTTTTTGCAGGGCTGGCTCTGCGTCTGTCTCGTCCTTATGCCTTGGGTGATTTTGTCGAGGTCCGCGACATACGAGGGCGGGTGGATAAGATCGACTGGCGCCAAACCTCCGTCTTTACCTTCACGGGCGACTACGTGATTCTGCCGAACTCGATGTTGGCCAAGGAGCCTATCAATAACTATTCTTCGCCAACCACGTTGCACGCTCGGGATATCCGGGTGGGCCTCCACTATCGACATCCTCCGAATCTGGTCATGTCTACCATGGCGGAGGTGCTGGAGAAGGTCGATGCCGTGTTGTCGACTCCCGCGCCAGAGTTCCACCTGTTGGATTTTGATGACTCAGCGGTGAATTACAGAATTCGGTTCTGGATCAGTGACTATGGGAAGCGCTTTCTTATCGACACAGAGGTTCGGGTCGGGCTCTGGTATGCGTTTAACCGTCGGGGACTGGAGATTCCCTTTCCTATTCGTACCATCGTTCAGGAGACTCCCTCGCAGGAGCAGGACGTGGAGCAGGTTCTTGGTTTTCTCTCGACGGTAGACTTTCTTGAAGCTTTGGGGACGGAAAAGTTGGAGTTGTTGGCTCGGCAGGCGAAATTTCAACTTTTTGCCGCTGGCGAAAAAGTTTGCGTTCAGGGTGATGCGGGTGATTGCTTTTATATCATTCGCAGCGGCAAGGTTGCGGTCGATGTGCGCGATGCTCAAGGGGAGACGATCCTGAATTTTGAGATGGCCACGGGGAACTACTTTGGTGAGATGGCCCTGTTGACTGGTGAGCCGCGTTCTGCGACCGTTGCGGCTGTGACTGACACGGAGTTGCTCACGGTGTCCAAGGATGACCTGAGAGAGGTCATAGTGGCTCATCCTGAGGTGGAGAAGATCATCTCCAAGGTGCTCGCTCAGCGGCAGTTGAGGACCGAACAGGCTCGCGAGGAGGCTGAGGAGGTTCGAGCGACTCGAGATGGGCGTGTCGAGAGCAAAGGGGGCTCTACGCTCGAGCAGCTCTCGGAGCAGTTGCTCAGAAAAATCCAGGCTTTCTTTAGCTATTGACGGGGTTTGACCTTCACTCGGTATCTGGCCGAATCGAGCGGGTTGACACCCTTTAGGGCCGGTGCTATTATGTGGAAGCAAATTTTGCTGGTTGTCCACCAAAGCCCGAATTTACGGGGTTTGGGACGTCTCAAGTAGAGGAGGGGCTTCTCTTTAAGATTGCCGCACACGCGGTCTTCGGTTACCGAGAGTTCTTCTTTATTCGTCCCTCCTTCAGGATGACCGATACAGGACACAAGGAGTTTTTTTTATGCCCACCATCAATCAGCTGGTGAGAAAAGGACGGAAGGCCATTAAGCGTAAAAGCAAGTCGCCGGCCCTCCAAGTTCGTTACAATTCGCTGAAGTCGAAGATTATCAAAAGCCGAAAAGGTTCCCCTCAGAAACGTGGGGTTTGCACTCAGGTGAAAGCTATCACGCCGAAGAAACCAAACTCTGCGCTCCGTAAGGTTGCTCGTGTTCGTTTGACTAACGGCATCGAAGTGACAGCCTACATCGGTGGTGTTGGGCACAACCTTCAGGAGCACTCTGTTGTTCTTGTTCGTGGTGGTCGAGTTAAAGACTTGCCCGGTGTCCGTTATCACATCGTTCGAGGAACGCTCGATACTGCAGGTGTTGCTAATCGCCGTCAGGGACGTTCTAAGTACGGAGCCAAGCGTCCTAAGTCGTAGGCGCTTTTTCTCTAGGAGTAATTATGTCAAGAAAAGGACCAGCCCCTAAACGGGTACTAATTCCTGATCCCCGCTTTAAAAATACCCGTCTCGCGAAGTTTATGAATATGCTTATGCGCGGTGGTAAAAAAGGTCTCGCTGAGCGCATCGTCTATGGTGCGTTGGATATCGTCTCTCAGCGAACCGGCAAGGATCCCCTCGTCGTCTTCCAGGATGCGATGGAGAACGCTATGCCTCTCGTGGAGGTTCGTGCTCGTCGAGTCGGTGGTGCTACCTATCAGGTGCCCGTCGAAGTCCGTCCTGAGCGCCGAAACTCGCTCGCTATGCGTTGGATTATCAACGGTGCTCGAAACCGCTCTGGCCGCACGATGATCGATCGACTCGCTAGTGAGTTGGCCGATGCTTCGCAAGGCGTCGGTGCTGCTGTGAAAAAGCGAGAGGACACCCACAGGATGGCGGATGCAAACAAAGCTTTCGCTCATTACAAGTGGTAAGCTGAATCTTTAGTTATTCAGGTTTTTTCAGTGGCTCAAAGTACAACTTCCATACCGCTCACTCATTTTCGTAATATCGGCATCGCTGCACACATTGATGCTGGGAAGACGACGACGACGGAGCGGATTCTCTTTTATGCCGGCGTTCTTCATCGAGTAGGTGAGGTTCATGAGGGTAATGCGACCATGGATTACATGGTCCAGGAGAAAGAGCGCGGTATCACCATTACCTCGGCTGTTACAACAGCCTTGTGGAAGGGGTACTGCGTCAATATTATCGATACCCCGGGGCACGTGGATTTTACCGTAGAGGTGGAACGTTCGCTCAGGGTTCTCGATGGTGGGGTTTTTGTCTTTTGCGCTGTTGGGGGAGTCCAGCCTCAGTCGGAGACCGTCTGGAGGCAAGCGGATAGGTATAAAGTGCCTAGGGTTTGCTTCGTTAATAAGATGGATCGGATCGGGGCTAGCTTTTTTGGTGTCGTCGATAAGATTCGTGAACGACTCGGGGCCAACCCCTTGGCTCTTCAGATGCCGATAGGGGATGAGGATTCTTTTTCTGGGGTCGTGGATCTCGTGGAGATGCGGGCTATTGTCTACAAGGATGATAGCGGTGCCAATTTTGATGAGGTTCCGATACCGGAGGACCTGCGAGAGCAGGCGGAGGAACTCCACGAGGCGGTCATGGAGGCGGCAGCTGAGGCTGACGATGACTTGATGACGACCTATCTTGAGTCGGGTACTCTCTCGGTTGAGCAGATCAAGGCAGGGCTACGGGCTCTGACTCTTCGACTCGAGGTGGTGCCGGTCTTCTGTGGTTCGGCCTTTAAGAATAAGGGTGTTCAGCCGCTTCTTGATGGGGTGGTGGACTATTTGCCAGCTCCTACAGACCTGCCGCCTGTGGTTGGGACTCATCCCCACACCGGAGGGGACGAGGTGCGGGAGTTGACCCCTGAAGCGCCTCTGTCGTCGCTCGTCTTTAAGGTTATTAGCGACCCCTACGTGGGTCGGCTGGGCTTTGTGCGTGTGTACAGCGGCGTTCTGCGCAAGGGGACGGGTGTTGTCAATGCCCGCACAGGTAAGAAAGAGCGCATCGGGCGCCTGATGAAGATGCACGCGGATCGACGAGAGGATGTCGACGAGTTGCGCGCAGGTGAGTTGGGAGCCATCGTTGGGCTCAAAAACTCCGGCACCGGCGACACGCTTTCTGATATCGGCCAACCGATTCTGCTGGAGAATATCGTGTTCCCGGATCCGGTTATCTCGGTCGCTATCGAGCCTAAGACGAAGGCTGATGAGGACAAGATGGGCGCCGCGTTGGCTCGATTGGGCGACGAGGACCCAACCTTTGTGACGCAGACGAACGAAGAGACCGGGCAGACGATGATCTCGGGTATGGGTGAGCTTCACCTGGAGATTATTATCGATCGCCTTCTTCGGGAGTTTAGTGTTGGCGCAAATGTGGGTAAGCCACAGGTCGCGTACAAAGAGGCGCTAGGCGCTTCGGCGAAGGTTGAGGGCAAGTTTGTTCGTCAGTCTGGTGGGCGTGGTCAGTACGGTCATGTATGGATTGAGGTCAAACCCCTTGACGTGGGCCTTGGTTTCAAGTTTTATAACAAGATTACCGGGGGAGCCATCCCTAAAGAATTTATCCCAAGTGTCGAGATCGGCGTAAAAGAGGGCTTGACAGCTGGGGTGTTGGCGGGGTATCCCGTAGTGGACGTAGAGGTAACTCTCTACGATGGCTCTTTCCACACAGTCGACTCTTCGGAGATGGCGTTCCGCGTAGCTGGTTCAATGGCTATTCGGGAGGCGCTCTGGAAGTGTGATTGTTATCTCAAAGAGCCAGTGATGGAAGTCGAGGTCGTTGTTCCAGAGGAGAATCTGGGCGATGTGATCGGCGACTTGAATGGTCGAAGAGGAGAGATCGGTGGCATGGAGCCAGCGCCAGGGAATGCCCGGGTGATAAAGGCTTATGTACCGCTCTCAGAAATGTTTGGTTACTCAACGGCGCTGCGTTCTCGAACGCAGGGTCGTGGGAACTTCTCGATGGAGTTCGCTAGATATGAAGGCGTTCCGAAGTCGATACAAGATAGCATCGTAGGCCGCATGAGCGGCGGAGTTGCTGTCTCAAATTAAGAACACAGGTCGGCCGTCGATGGCCGTTACAAGAAAGGAACCGGAGGCTAAGAGCATGGCTAAAGAAAAATTTTTACGCACAAAGCCCCACGTAAACGTCGGAACCATTGGTCACGTTGACCACGGCAAAACCACGTTGACGGCTGCCATAATGCACTGTCTCAGCTCAGCTGGACAAGCAAAGAAAACAAATATCAATGAGATCGACGCTGCTCCCGAAGAGAAGGAGCGTGGTATCACAATTGCGATAGCTCACGTTGAATATGAGACCGATACCAGGCACTACGCTCACGTGGACTGCCCCGGTCACGCTGACTACATCAAAAACATGATCACGGGTGCTGCCCAAATGGACGGCGCTATTCTCGTGGTTTCTGCGACTGATGGTCCGATGCCTCAGACGCGCGAGCACATTCTGCTTGCTAAGCAAGTAAACGTACCTTACATCGTTGTCTTCTTGAATAAGATCGACATGATGGATGATGCGGAACTGGTTGAGCTCGTTGAAATGGAAGTTCGTGAACTTCTCGACAGCTATGACTTCCCTGGTGATGACACTCCCGTTATCGCCGGCTCAGCGCTCAAAGCGCTCGAAGGCACGGGCGGCCGTGACGACGAGTGGGGTGCGAAAGTTTGGGAACTCATGGATGCCGTAGACGCGTACATCCCTGATCCTGAGCGCCCGGTAGACAAGCCATTCTTGATGCCTATCGAGGATGTGTTCACCATTACCGGTCGTGGTACCGTTGCTACCGGTCGTGTAGAGCGTGGTGTTGTTCGAACCTCTGAAGAGGTCGAAATTGTGGGTCTTGCTGAAGATCTTCGTAAGGTCACCGTGACCGGCGTTGAAATGTTCCGTAAGATTCTTGACGAAGGTCAAGCCGGCGATAACGTAGGCGTTCTTCTTCGTGGTGTAGACCGCAAAGATATTCAGCGCGGACAAGTTCTCGCCAAACCAGGCTCGATCAAGCCTCACACCAAGTTTAAGTGTGAAGTTTACGTCCTCTCTAAAGATGAGGGTGGTCGTCACACTCCCTTCTTCAAAGGTTATCGTCCTCAGTTCTATTTCAGAACGACTGACATAACCGGTGAGTGTGTCCTTCCTGAGGGTACGGAGATGGTAATGCCAGGGGATAACATCCACCTGGAAGTCTCTCTTATTCTTAACATCGCTCTCGAAGTCGGTCTTCGTTTCGCTATCCGTGAGGGTGGACGAACCGTAGGCGCGGGAGTTATCACTGAGATTATCGAGTAGGTCTCGGTAATAGGGTATTGGGCCCGGTTCGCGCGAGCGAGTCGGGCCCAATCTACGTACCCGAAATGGTACAAGGAGTCAAAAAAACATGGCAAAGCAACGGATTCGGATTAAACTGAAGGCATATGAGCACAACGTGCTCGACGAGTCCGCCGAGAAAATCGTTCAGATTGCTCAGCAAACTGGTGCGGCTATTTCCGGCCCCGTCCCACTTCCGACCAAAATGAGTCGCTACTGCGTATTGCGTGGCCCTCACGTTGACAAAAAGTCCCGCGAGCACTTTGAGATTCGCACCCACAAGCGATTGATCGATATCTATTTCGATCCTTCGCAAAAAACCATCGAGCAGTTGATGCGAGTCGACCTGCCCGCTGGTGTTGATATCGAAATAAAAGGTTAAGAAACAGCCTCTGGCGCTCAAAAAACTCGCGATTGGTTAGATCTCTTGCGAGAGGGGCTTGACCTTTTATCCGTTTTTGGGTAAGGTCTCACCCCCATCAAGGATGTCTCGTGCATGGAGACTTCCGGAATGGATTTTTGGAGCGCGTAAGCTGTAAAGGAGCTTAGTAATGCAAGCGATACTTGGACGAAAACTCGGTATGACTCAGATTTATGATGAGTCAGGTTCGATCGTTCCTGTTACGGTACTGGAGGCGGGGCCTTGTCCCGTGGTTCAGAGAAAAACGGCCAGCAAGGACGGGTATGAAGCCGTTCAGCTGGGTTTTGATGAGGTCAAGGACAAAAAGCGCGCTATGAGCAAGCCTCAGCGTGGTCACTTGGCAAAGCACGGGGCAGAAGCCCTTCTGCGACGACTTCACGAGGTTCGCGTGGACGATGCATCGGCGGTTGCTGATGTTATTCGGGCTGACATCTTTGAGCAAGGGCAAAAAGTGGATGTCACCGGTGTTTCCAAAGGTAAAGGTTTTGCTGGCGTTATGAAGCGTCACAATTTCCGTGGAGCGCCCGCTAGTCACGGTATTTCCAAAATTCACCGAATGCCGAACTCTAACGGATCTGTGGATGCGGCTAGGGTTTTCAAGGGCAAGAAGTTGCCCGGGCAGATGGGTAATAAAAAAGTTACGACTCAAGGGCTAACCGTTGCTCAAGTGGATGTAGAGAAGAATCTCATCCTTATAAAAGGTGCGGTCCCGGGCTCTAAGGGCAGCATTGTTGTTGTTCAGAAGTCGGTGAAGGGTTAAGCGATGCCAAATTTATCTTTAGTGGATATGAAGGGCAAGTCAGCCGGTGCCATCGAGCTCTCGGCAGACGTGTTCGACGTTCCTTTTAACCAGGGTCTGGTTCACCAGATGTTTTGTGGCCTGATGGCTAATCGGCGACGCGGTACCGCGAGCACAAAAACTCGAGGTGAGATTCGCGGTGGTGGTCGTAAGCCTTATCGTCAAAAGGGTACCGGCATGGCACGGCACGGTTCAAAAGTCTCTCCCATCTTTCGTGGTGGTGGAATCACTTTCGGCCCCCGTCCCAGAAGCTACGGTCAAACTCTTCCTAAGAAAATGCGGCACGGTGCGCTGCGTTGCGTTTTGAGTCAACGGCTCCGCGACGAGAAGCTCACCGGGATCTCTGAGATCGCGCTGAGTGAGTTCAAGACCAAGGCTATGCTCGAGTTCTTCGATGCCATCAAGGTTGAGACGAAGAAGACGCTCTTGGTGCTCGCTGCTCCCAACAGTTTTGTAGAGAAGAGTGTTTCGAATATTCCAGCGCTGAATGTGGCTTTTGCCGACAGTGTCAACTTGATTGATCTTCTTAAGCACGATCGAGTCGTCGCTACGAAAGAGGCTCTGGAGAAGATTCAGGAGGTGCTCTCGTGAGTGAAAAGGTTGCAAGCAGCGTTTCGGACCTTAGAGGTCTAACATTTCGCGATATCTTGGTTCGCCCTCTCATCACTGAAAAGACGATGGGTCAGGCTGGTTCCAATAGGTTTACCTTTCAGGTTCACCCTAAGGCCACGAAGCCAATGATCAAGACCGCGATTGAGAATATTTTCGACGTAAAAGTTCTCAGGATTACTACCGGCAAAAACCCCGGTAAACTTCGCCGACGAGGTCGACATGTAGGATTCTCCGCTATGCGTAAAAAGGCAACTGTTACGCTGCGTGAGGGCGATCAGATCGAAATCGGCGGCACTCCACTCTTCGAAGTCTAGCGAAGACTTTCGTGGTCAGAAATCTTGCGATTTCGGGCTTCGAATGAGTGGCTACGTGGAGTTTGAGTCGGTTGACCGACTCGAATTCTGTTAACAGCTTGTGAGCAGGTCAACATTTAGGCCGCTCGGGGTTGACCTTTCGGCGTTTGACTGTTAAAAAGGTCGAACGTCTGGAGTTTTAGTTAAGGAAGATAAGAATGCCAACCCGCAAATTTAATCCGACAAGTCCTGGCCGACGCCACATGAGCGTTGAGGATTTTGCTGAAGTCACATCCAGCACGCCAGAGAAGAGTTTGTTAGCCCCTCTGAAGAAATCGGGTGGCCGTAACTTTTTTTTTTAATGATACGGCGACCACCGAG
>CAZVVF010000107.1:0-9111 GCA_964630575.1 uncultured Burkholderiales bacterium
ACGATAGCGTGAACGACCGGGATGATGAAGCCGTCGAGGGTGAACATCCCGGTCTCCCCGAGAATGAAGATGACGCTACCGAGGTAGCGGAGTTGGAGGGGGGCGAGCCCGCCGATGAGGCGGGTGAGGCCTCCGGCGAGGTCGCTCCTGGGGAGTCCGCGTCGGGGGAAGGCCCAGCGGAGGCATCGTCTCTGAGCGAGGTTAGGGGTGAGGATGGAATGACGGACGAAGAGCGCCGGCAGTCAGGCCGAAAAGGCGTCAAGCTCAGTCGTCTCATCTCCTCGAAGATCATTGATGGTGAGTCCCAGCGAGACTGCTACCTGCACCTCGTCGACATCTCGGTGGGGGGCCTGCGAATCAACTCTGATGATCCCTTTCCCGAGGATCGGGAGTTCACTCTTGAAGTGAGTCTGGCTCCCTTTGGAAATGAACTGGCAACCAAGGCACCGCGACAGGCGTTTTCGGTGAAGACGGTTTGGTCCAAAAGCCTAGTCGGTGGGATGGTCGTATCGGGCCTAGCCTTTCAGAATATGGATGAGTCGTCCCAGGAAGTCGTCAGGGCCATCATGGAGGGCGCCTCCCCACAGGGGCGCCGGATGCACTTCCGACTCAACCGAGTTTTGGGCGTTGAGCTAGGGCGTAGCGAAGGCGAACAGCAATGGCTTTACCCTCTCACCCTCGACCACTCCGTCGAGGGTATGAGGATCTGCTTGAGCGAGCCCCTCGACGTTGGTGAGACCTTTCCGATCAAGGTCTTTCTGGAGTTCGAACTCCCCACCGTCCAGGCCAAAGCTGAAGTGATGTGGCAAGAGACCATGCCTTCCGGACGAGTCCAGGTCGGACTGAAGTTCGAGGAGTTGTCGGAGCGTGACGCTATGGCAATCAAGACCTACATCGACCAGTGCTTGAGGCAAGACGAGTCGAATCGCCGGTCTTAGCGTTCGGGGCATAACATCACGACCACAGATCCGTTGCAGATAGCTGAAGCAGGCCCAGACGGGCCCAACTTCATCTCGGGCCAACGCTCCACGTGCCGCCTTGAACATCACCAAAGTGGGGGAGGAGCGTGGAGTTTTGTTCGTCAGGGCTCCTACGTTGTGGCCGCTGGTATGCCGTCGGGCAAGGACCCTGCAGCGGCTCTCTCAGCCTTCACCGAATGGTGCGAGTCCCAGTCCCTAAAGCCGATAATCTTCGGCTGTGAAGCCCCGGACCGGGGCGCTCTCAAAGACTGGGCCCTCACTGAAATCGGCAGACAGCCTCTGTTCATTGCCGGGCCAAGCTACAGCCCGCGACGCTCCGGGCCGGACCAACCCCTGCAAAACCGAGAACTTCGCCGCCAGGCTCGGCGGGCGCTCTCCAAAAAGCTCGAGGTCTCAGAGATCGGGGTCGCCTCGCTCTGGGAGTTCGCCCAGTCAGGTTCTCTCGACGACATGCTCTACTACTGCTGGAAGCGCCGGGGACTGGCCGACTTCGGCTTCTTGGTGGAGTTCAACATCAGCATGGGTTTGAACAAGAGACGAACCTTTGTGGTCAGAAAGCCGAACGGAGAAACCTGTGGAATCTGCTTCTTAGTCCCCTCGGATAGAGGGTGGCTTCTGGAGCACCAACTTCTGACGCCTGATGCGCCCAACGGCACTGGAGAACTACTCATGTGCTCTTTGCTCTTTCGATACCTTCAGCCTGGCGAACGACTGTCCTTAGGCGTAACACCCCTGTTTTCAGAACTCACGAAAGAGGCCGCCAACCCTTCCGCACCGGAAATTCTGTCCTTCGTTCCGGCCCCCTTAAGGGACCGCGTGCTCTCCCTTTGGGAGCCGCTCTATGGATTCAGAAGCCTCCTCAATTTCCGCCAAAAGCTCGAGCCTATGGAGTGGGAATCGGTCTACTGGGCCGTTCCCAAACGCCGCACTCTGCAAGACATTCTCGCTGTCCTAGGCGCTTTCGCAGGGGGCTCCTTCGTTCGCTTCGGATTGGACACCCTGGAGAAACACATGCAGGTTTTGGGGCGACGCCTCGCTCCGCGAGTCTTGCCGGCCCTGAACCGATTCTACATAGCAACGCTCGCACTCTGGATCCCTATTCTCTGGAACCTCGACGGGGTCCAACTGTTCGGAAACCCCTTGGCTTGCAAAGTATGGGCTCTCTATGACGTCCTGCTGGTGGTCCTCTTTCTCTTTCACCAACGCGTCGTCAAGAAACTCTATCCCAGTCTGCTCACCAAACTCTTGCTCGGCCTGGTGGTGGCCGACACTGTTCTCGCCTGGCTTCAAACGGGCTTGTATCACGGAGGATTTCCCACCTCACAGCCCTTGGGAACCCTCATCTTCTTGATCAACACAGCACCTGTTTCCGCGTTTTGCTATCTGGTCTTGGTCGACTTCGCGGTGAAACCACTTCCTTTCATGCGGAGGGAGCAGGGGAGACCCTAGAAAGATGTCTGTAGAGGAGGTTTCCTATGAGAAGCTATCGATTGCGCGCTCTTGCGCTCTTTGCTCTACTGGGGCTCTTTGTGATCTCCACCGACCGTTCCTCAGCCCAACTCCTACTCGCAACCGGAGAATACCGCGTCGTCGAGTTGGACCCAGACCACCAACGAGTCGGCGTTGCGCTTCTCGAAGCCAAGCCGGACAAACGACAGAACTGGATTTATATCACGGCGACGACCAAGGTCAACAAGCGTCACTCGAGTGGTGACGGATGGTTTCGCGACGAAAAGCTTTCCTATGAAGGTTTTTTCAACGCAGTCAGGGCCGGAGACAAACTCCGGGTCGAGGGAGGCCGACGTTGGGATGGCGGTATCACAGCCAAAAAGATTTGGATGTAACCGCCGAAACGTCAGTTGGGTCAAGAACCTTGCTCTACGTGTTAAGTAGGTTGATAGACGACGCAAGGTTCGAAGAGCGGCTCCGGCCGCTCTTTTTTTGTTTAGAGGGTAGGGGGCTCAGGTACAGGGGGGACCTGAGGAGATGCCTTGCGCATTCGATCATACTCTTTACCAGCGAGCCAAGCCGCCCGTATCCAGACCATCAAAACCACCATCGTCACCGCTAAAAACAGGTTCGTCGAGGACTCTTCGCTGAGAGCGAAGGAGGCCGCCACGAAACCCACCGAGAGCTTCAAGATACTAGAGAGAACATCGCCTGCGCGCATGCACGGCCCCTCGATCATGGGCTTAAAGCGAAACAGCGTTTCCTCGTCGGTGGCCGTATAAAGAATCTCCTTGGCGGCGTTGTTGAGGCTGTAGTTGATAGCTCCCACCAAGACAATGACGACCTGCACCAAGAAAAGGTCCACTGTGAGTCCGAATAGGCAAAGGCCAACGATAGACAGAAACGGCAGCAGAACAAAGCAGAATCTCATGCCAACCCGAGGAAAGAGAAAGCGGGCCACTATGAGCAACGACAGAACCCCAGCGATCCCTTGAAACTTGTAGGTCTGTGAAAAGAAGGTTCTCGTCTCTGCTTCGAGGTCGCTCCGGTAGGCTTGATACTCTTGCTGGACCTTGTCAAACCCTTGACCACTGACTTGACCGAGATGCTGAAGAAACTCTTCTCGCTCGCTCTGAGACTTGGTCTTGAGAGTGTAGATCGCCTGAAAATCCGCCCCTTCAATATTGGCGAAGCGAATTTGGTATTGCTGCTTGGCAAGCTCGCGATCAATCGTGCTCTGAGAGACAAACTCAATGGCCGTTGTGGCCACCCCCAAAAAGAGAACGGTCATGGCGATGCGGCGAAGGTAAGGTCTTTGCGCAAGAGCGCGAAGCTCGGACCAAAAGTCTCCTCGCGCCTCTTTCTTCTCTTCCAGGATGCCCCTATGGGCAGGACGATCCTTGTTGATTTTGGCAGCGATGAGGACCAGACCCAAGGCCATGGCCATAAACACGATGGAAAAGTACAGGGTGTAGCCTCGATAGGGCCCTTTTGCAATCATCTCGGAAATATGCGAGCCAACGATGCCACCGATCGTGCTCCCCAAGGCGACAAAACCAAAACACCGCTCTCCCTGATCGACTGTGAACATATCATTGATACAAGCCCACAGGGTGGCCACTGCCAGTAGAAAGTAGACCGAGGCGAACAGATAGAAGCAGACCACAGCAGGTTTTCCACCGAACTGCATCCAGGCCCCCAAGAGCAGTTTGCAGCAGATGATGGTCGCATAGGCCCCCGTGACCAAACGGTACTTTTCAACCCGCTTTGCCATGTGGCTGAAGACCTTGGTCACAGCAAAGCTCAGAGTTGCCACGCCAGCGTAAACCAGGGGCAAACGAGAGGGGTGAAACTCCTCAAGAAATTTCGAGTTTCGCAGGGGCTTGATGAGATAGTAGGAGATCAGCAAGCACAATAGAGCCAGAAAGGTTAGGAGAACCCTGGCTTGCTCTTTGTCCTTGGCCCCCGTAAACCAAGCCACGGATTTTCTGATGGCAGTCATCGAAGTCGCTGATCGCCCGATGGATCAGGGCGGCCTAAAAGCGGGCGCAGCACAACCCTATTGGCAGGCCGCTTAAGGATCATCCCGTCGCAGTGTGCCGTAGTGTTCGCCCCCAGGCTAACCCGTTTTACTGTCGACTTTAGAACGCGTCTCGACCCAAAACTTCATTGACCATTCGCATCGCCATCCAGGGGGGAAGATTGGGGTTGCGCAAGATGATGTAGATCAAGAGGGCCAGAGCCATCAGACCTATGACGATCCGTGTCACGGTCCGACCGAAGGTCTCTTTTTGGGCTGGTTGGTCCTGCTCCTGGAGTTCCCGGCGTTGCTCCTCAAAATGAGCTTCGCGCAACTTCTCGGTCTCGGAACGGGTCTTTTTCTGCTTCCAACCATCAAATCGGGCTTTCGCTTGATCAACACCGCCAGTCAGAAAGGGAATGGCATCCCTCAAGGAGCCGGGGCGAGGCGTGAGCTGCTGCGTTGGTTCACCGCTTTGAACATCAGCGGCGTCCATAGAAAATCCACAGCTTTCACAGAATTTGGCTTCGGGAAGATTCTCTTCTCCGCAGCGAGAGCATTTTCGCATCATGGCGTGCGCATTCGCCTTCTCAATCACGAGAACCTGTGTCGGTTTCGCAGTTTAGAATTCTGCCTAAGAAGTTCTTCCGGTGATGAGGGCAAGGACCATATTTTCTCAGGGCATCACGGTGCTTTTCGGTCCCGTACCCAACGTGACTAGCGAAGCCATAAACCGGGAAATCCTGGTCTAATCGCGTCATGATCTCGTCTCTTTTGACCTTGGCGAGAACCGACGCCGCGGCGATACTCAAGCTGAGATCATCGCCCTTGATCACAGCCTTTTGTGGACCAGACCATGAGGGCAAACTGTACTTGCCGTCAACCAACAACGCGCTCTGTGTCTGGTCTATAGGCAGAGCCTCTAAAGCGCGCTGCATGGCCAGGAAAGTGAGCCAATGAAGGTTCAGTTCTCCACCGAACTCCGAGGCCTCTACAACGCCGTAGCTGGTGGCTAGAGCGGTCTTTTGAATCTCCACAGCGAGAAGTTCACGCTCAGTGGCCTTGAGCTTCTTGGAATCGCGCAGATAGGGCAGCAACGAGGTGGAGTGGGGGAGGTGAACACAAGCGGCGATCAGGGGACCGGCCAAAGGCCCCCTGCCAACTTCGTCCATCCCCACCAGAACCGTCCCATCAGCGAAGGCCGACCGGTCGAACCTCGTCAACGCATCGAGCTTCTTAAAAGCTTCCAAGACCGATCGATGGAGAGCCTTCTGAGGCTTGCACTGTCGGAGTATGGAGCGGCGACTTTGCCCCTTGGCAAGTCTCTCGTAGGTCCAACGAAACGCTTTCCTCAAGGGCTCTGCGGGTCCTCAGGTGCTCGCTCCCAGGTGATAGGCTTTTTCTTGTCGGTAAGCAGGTTCAGCAAGCGTTCAAAAGCCCGCCTGGTTGGCTCAGAGTCGCCCTTGGTGAGATAGCCCCAGGTCTCCGTGAGGCCCAGTAGGGGAGCGCTCGACCACTGTTTTGGGTCGAGCGCAGCCAACTCGGGCAAGAATTCTGCCAAACGGCCACGTTCCTGGAGCATCTCGATCAGACAGGCGGCGACCTGCTCCTGAGGGAGCACATCTCTCTTGACCTGTCCGGTCGCTGCCAAAACACTCAGGGAGCGTTCCCCTTCTATCCTAGGATAGAGGATGCCGGGAGTGTCCAGTAACTGATAGCGGTTAGCAACCCGAACCCACTGAGCGCCTCGGGTAAGCCCAGGCTTTTTGCCAGCCTTGAAGCGAGTCTTTCCAACCAGGCGATTGAGCAGCGTTGACTTTCCACTGTTCGGCAGGCCAGCGACCATAAGCCGAGGTTCACGGGGGAGAAGCCCCTTATTTTTACGCTTGGAGTTGATCTCTTGGTCTACCCGCTGCAAAAGAGCGTTCAGAACCCCTGGTCCACGTCCCTGAAGAGAGTTCATGTCGACAACATAGTGGCCAAGAGCTCGAAAATGCTGACTCCACCGGGCTGTTTCCGAAGGTTCTGCCAGGTCGTTTTTGTTGAGCACGAGCACGAAAGGTGTAGAGCGTTGTTGCAGAATGACTTCCAGGCCAGGGTGCCTGGTGCTCAAAGGCGCCCTGGAGTCCAGCAACAGCAGCACAGCGTCGGCAAGCTTGAGATTGGACTCGAGTTCCCGCTTCGCTTTGACCATATGTCCGGGATACCAACTGAAGGCCCGTTCGGACGGACTGTTCGCCTGTTGTCGACCTTTGCCGCGCTTTTTACTCGCCATAATAACCTCGGATTCACTCAGACCGCGAGGGACTGGGCCCTCAAACTAGTCTCTGGACAAATAGAAAAACCCCAAGGAATCCCTGAGGTTTTCGGCTTTTCAGCACTAGCGGAAGTATTCACTCGTGGCGTTGTACGCTAACGAGATGCCATTTTCTCTTTAATACGCGCCTTTTTACCGATGCGATTGCGGAGATAGTAAAGTCGAGCGCGACGAACAACGCCACGTCTCAAAACTTCAATTTTGGCTACTCGTGGACTGTGTAGCGGTACGGTTCGCTCAACTCCAATACCACTCGACATTTTGCGAATGGTGGCGGAGTCAGTGATCCCTCGACCTGTACGGTAGAGACAGACACCTTCGAAGGCCTGAATTCTTTCCTTGTCACCTTCAACGACACGCAAGCTTAGGCGAACTGTATCTCCAGGTCCAAAGTCAGGAATTTCATCCTTCATATGAGCTTTCTGAATTTCCTCGATCACGTTCATGGATCAAACCTCTTTCATTCAAAGAACAGGCGCGAGTCTATCACGCCGATGGATTTGTTGGCAAGGGTTACGAGCAAATTTTTGAAAGAAAATCGAATTTTTCTTGCAGAGGAGCCACAACCCTAAAAATAGGTTGGTTCGTCAAAGAAACGTTTGGCGAACCAAAAGGTACTAAAAAGGCCATTAGGCCGGTTTCTGGTCAGCAATTCTCACTGTGAGCGGATATCTCAGGACTTCCTTTTCCTCAAGAAAGATCACAACCTGATAGAGCCCTGGCACGTCGAACGGCATGTCTGGGAAATAGTTAACCGCCATAAACGGTGTGTTTTCATCGACAAACTGCAACGGTTGCTTACCGGTTTTGACAAACACGGAACCGTCCGGCTTCAGAATCTTGATCTCCTGTTGACGTTCTCGCTTGCTCGAGATCCAACCGTTCACAACGTGGAAGCTCATTTTGAAAGGCAACTCTGGAAACGGTAGGTCATAAAAAATGTAGCGCAATGTCGGAGCTTGAGACTCTTGATACTCAACCTCGAAACAAGGAACGGAAAACTGCAGCTTCGGATCGGAGCTGCCTCCCGACTCTATAGGTGCGACTTGGTTGGCGATGCTTTGCAAAATGGGATTATGGTCCATGAAGTGTTCCTCACTACTCTGGGTCTTCGATACCGAGCTTGTCTCGCGCTTCTGCGAGAGTCAAACCCGACAATTCCAGGAGTTTGCTGCGCGATTTCTCACCGTTCACCAAGAGTACCTCTGTTTTCTTAATTCTGAGCTTCTTGGCAAGAAACGAAACCAGGGCGTGATTGGCTTTACCATCCACCGCAGGAGCACTCAGACGCAGGACCAGACGTTGATTCTGGACTCCAACGATACCTTGAGGAGAGCTTCTCGGCTTAACCTTGACGGCCAGTCGAAGACGGCCTTTTCCGGAGATCGACAGAGGCAAACCGTTCACTCCCCATCGTCGATCGACACAGCACCGGATCGAGGCAGCTTGCCGAGGTAAGGTCTGTACCATTCGTGCCCACGTTTATAGAGAACCTTCAGGGCTACTTTAGCGGCGGCCTGACTCGCTTCGCGCTTGCTTCGACCGACACCGTCACCAAGAACCTCGTCGCCGAACAGAACCTCCACGGAAAAGCTCCGATCGTGGGCAGGTCCTGACTCCTCGACGATACGATACTCAGGAAGAGCCTGAAAAATGGTCTGCACCTTCTCTTGAAGGCGCGACTTCTCGTCTTTGACGGCGCCCAGGCCACGCTTCATGTCGTCTCCCAGGATGAGAACCACCGTGCGGCGCGCTTTGCTGTACCCACCATCCAAAAAGATAGCGCCGAGGACAGCCTCGAAGCAATTCGCCAAGAGACTCTCTCGCCGTTTGCCTCCCGAGTTTTCCTCGCCCTTGCCGAGCTGAAGGTACTGACCCAGCTTGAGTTGCCCCGCGCACAGAGCGAGATGCTTGCGACTCACTAGGTAGCTCTTCATCTGAGCCAACTGACCTTCGGGTTCGCAAGGGAACTCTCGGAAGAGGAACTCGGCCACGGCCAACCCCAAGACCGAGTCGCCCAGGAATTCTAGACGCTCGTTGGAGCGGGCTGGGTCCTGTGATTCATTGACCAGGGATTCGTGGACAAAGGCACGCTGCAAGAGCTCGATATCGTTAAAGCGGTAATCGAGGCGCTCGAAGAGCTTCTCCCAATCAATATCTTCAAGATCCGGGGTCAGCAACGCTCTAACTATCTTCAGACCATCTCGACAGCCCGAGAACAACGTTGTGCCCTCCGAAGCCAAAGGTATTATTCAGAGCGAAGTCGACGCGCTGCTTCCGCGCCACATTGGGAACCATATCGAGGGCACAGGCCGGATCGAGCTCCTCGAGATTGATCGTCGGCG
>CAZVVF010000108.1:0-7881 GCA_964630575.1 uncultured Burkholderiales bacterium
ATCTGGCTTTGTGGAAGGCTATCTTACGCCGGCCGACATTCGCGAACGTTGCGAGAGCCTGCAAAAGGAATTTCCTCACCTTGTGGACATCGTGGATACGGGGATTAAGACCCATGGGTACGACGGCAGCGAGTTGTCCGCCCGGGGTTCGGAGAACCTCGTTTACCTGCGCCTTGGACCCAAAACAGAAAATCGTGACCAGAAGGTTGGAGTCTTTCAGTACGCGGCCCCCCACGCTCGCGAGCGCGTGAACCCAATGACGATGATGGAACTCACGGAACAGTTGGTTCGCAACTATGACCCCACGAGCGATGACCCCAAGGTTCAGGCCAACACTCGCGCCCTGGATGAATTGGACGTGTTTGTCGCTATCAACACCAATCCCGATGGGCACAACTACGCCACCTACGACGACCCCATGTGGCGCAAGAATCGCGCTCCTCAAGTCGACGGTGCCGTCGGCGTGGATATCAACAGGAACTATCCCTATGAATGGGCCACCTCTGATAGGCCTAAATCCCAGACCTATTCTGGGTCAGGGCCGGCTAGCGAGGCGGAGACTCAGGCCATACTTCAGGTGACGCAGAATCATCCCAATATCAAGTTCGTGGTAGACTGGCACTCTTACGGCCAAGAGATCCGTCGGCCACTCGGCGTCACGAAGAGTGATGATGAACTCTACGACAGAATGCACGGTCGAGTCCAAGACGCCATGCGAGGCGTGGCAGGCCACGAGTATTCCACAGTCGTTTCGCAGGTCACACTGGGAACCTCCGATGACCACTTCTACCACCGGGAGAATGCGTTCTCCACCGTGATGGAGACGGGTCGGGAGTTCATCCCGCCTGAACCAGAGGCCTTGGTTGTGATGGAAGAGTCCGTGGCCGGTGCGCGGGAGTTTCTAGAGGTCGCCCGCGACTACCAGAACGGGACCGCCTAAGAAGGGCTGAAAAGAGCCTTTTAGTTCCGCACGACGACGGTGAAAACCATAGAGGAGCGACTCGCTGACCGATTGCCTTCGGCCGGTTTAACAGCCTCGATGCTGAACCGATACCCACCTGGCAGGGAAGGCAAGAGTTCGATATTCAGGTCTTCGATGTAGCGTGCGATGGGTCGCCCTGCGTTTCGGTAACTGTTGATGGGTTTTGTGGTTCCCCCGGTTTTGAATTTTTCAATCGGTGTGGGAACTGTTCGCTGGGGTGAGGTGTTTTTGAGGTCGACACGGTTGAGGACAACGGATTTTATCGTCCGGTCTAGGTACACGACCAAGTAGGCCTCCCACAATGGGCTGCCACCGGGACTGAGTTGAGGGATTCCGTCGGCGTCGTAGCAGGTCAAGTAAGAGACCGCTTCGCCATCTGCCGACAAGGAGACGCTCTCGATGGATGTTTGCTGCATCTCGTTGCTGACTCTTCGAGCCATCACTTGAAGTTCCGAGAGTAATTCGTTCTGAGCCTGCGACTTGAACATACTCTTGAGTCCTGCCGCGTAGGCCCCGAAGACTAAGGTGGTTAGAATACCGACCAATGCGGCTGCCATTGTGAGTTCCAGGACGGAGAATCCTGATGATGGCGAGCGCTTCATTCTGGAAAAAACGTTTGCAGGCGCACCCCGTGGCCACCTTCCCAAGAGACAACAACCTCAACGGCTTTGAGATTGCGGGGTGAGGCTTCTTGAATATTGATTTCAATGGAATAGGTACCGTGTTCACCAACCACCGTGGGGAAGGGGTCCGGGGGAAAGGGGGGAGGTCCGGGTATGCGCTGTGAGGCGCTGGTGAAGCTAACCGTGGGGTCAGGAATGAGTGCGGGACGAGCCTTTAACTCTTCCATAATGGCCCGTCCAATTTCGGCCGATTCGGTCATCTCGGAACTCCGGCTCTGAAGTTGCAGATTCCGAGCAAAGAGCCCGATAACAACCAGGAAGCCGAAGGTGAGAAGAGCCAAGGCGATGAGTACCTCGGCTAGGCTCAGGCCTCTGCAGCTAGACCGCAAGGGGCTTCACCGGTTCGTGACCAACCAATTCACGGGGACCACGAGGACTCGGCTCCGATTGCTAGCGGGGTTTTCTAAGAGGTTCCTCACGTAACGAACTCTGCACCCATTCTTTAGGCTCGTGTCCCCTGCTGAATAAGCTTTGCCATCGACGACCAGAGGGGTGGTTGGGCTGTCAGCGGTTCTTTGAGCGTAGATTCCTCCGTGGATCTCGATGTCATTGGACGAGTGGACCGCTCCACTGGTGTAGATGAGCCCTTTGAAATAGGAAGAACCCAAGGCGTTGAAGTCGAGGGATTGAATCTCGGCTGCGATCAGCTTGCGAGCGCGATTGACATTGCGATTGTTGCCTGTGTAGTCGTTGACGTAGT
Organism: uncultured Burkholderiales bacterium; assembly: GCA_964630575.1. GTDB lineage: Bacteria > Vulcanimicrobiota > Xenobia > Xenobiales > JADMJV01 > JAEXNA01. Next base: position 2,366 of record CAZVVF010000108.1, read on the forward strand.
CGAGAAGTCCCTCTCTCACGACCCCTTTCCTGAGGTAGAGTTCAACATCAGCCATGGTTGTGCGAGCGTAGTGTCCATCGCCCAGGTAACGAACTTTGTTGTCGGTGAGTGCTGCGAGTCGGTCGATTTTGGTTCGCAGGAAGTTGACGGTTTTGGCTTCAGCGGCGTCGTCCGTGGGCAAGGACTCCAATGCTGAAGAGAGTTTTCTCAAGGAGTTGGTTTGGCTGGTGGCCACAGTGCTGGGAATCGCGTTCGGGTCGACAACGGACTCGCCGAGGGCGCTTCGGATTTTGTCGACACGACTCCCGCCGGAGCCGAAGGTGCTGCTCTCCACGTTGCCGTCCTCGATCACCTCTTGCAAGGATTTCAGCATGGATTTGGTCACCTGCAGCGGCTCGGCAAACTGATCGGGGACGTTTCGGGCTGCTGCCCCAAGGAAGTCACTTCCATTGAATCCTTCCAGCTGGACGTGGCCCTGGCTGTACAAAGCGACGTGACCCTCCTCGACGACGTTGACGTCAGAGGAGCCTGAGAAGGTGGTCTTGCCCAGAACGTAGATGGAACCACTCCCGGTGATGGAGCCGTTCACTCGCAGGTCGCCCGTGACGTAGAGGTTTCCACTGTCGAGGACGAGGTCTCCGTTGATGACTCCGCCGGAAAACGACCGGTCGCCGCCTGAAACCACATTGACACCAACGCTTGGGGTGAAAGTTGGAATCCCCTTATCATTGGCACGCTCCACGATCTTCTCAATATCGATGCGAGGGAATTTGCGGGCCGAGACACCGGTGTCTGTTCCCTCGGAGGTGAACCCGCCGAAACCGTTGAGGTTCATATTGATGGCGTCGGAGCCCACAGAAGAGGTGGTCACTTCACCGCTGATGTTGGCTCGCTCACCCCGTTGGTTAAACCAGGTGATCACGTTGCTGTTGGTTCCACTGAGATTGGAGTGTAGCCCCGCTTTGACTCGAGTCAGGTTTGAGAAACTCTTGACCCCATCCACGGTAACGTTGCCGCTGAGCTCTATGCGACCAGAGGTTACAAACGGTCCATTCAAGGAACGGAAAGGAGTCGCTTGCATCACGACTTCCATACGTTGAGTCTGTCCTTGGGATTGGCCATCGACCACCAGGTAGACACTGGCGGGAGGAACCGTTTGAGCCCCCCTTGGGCCTATCGAAGCGGCCGTACTATGAAGATTGTTGACCGAAAGGTTAGGGTCTCCGCTGGGGGTGTCCGCGAAGCGGATGGTGTAGGATGCGTGACCGTTCGGCAAGGTGACCTTGTAATTTTCCGGTCGCCAGGTGTTGTCGTCATTGAGGTGCTCCACGGCGTCGGCAACTCCGGCCTCCGCCGCGTAAGCCGCGGCCACTCTGCCACTGTAGTTTGAGCTTTGAAACTTCCCTTGACGCGTTAGGGTCAGGACCGAGCCGACCATGATCAGCAGGATGATGGTGAAGAGCAGGCTGAAGATGATCAGCATCCCTCTTTTTTTGCGCTCCTGGTAGCATCGCATAGTCCCCTGAGTATATCATACTATCGCCGACATGGCCGATAGCCAAGAGCATGACTGTTGGTGGGGTCGGGGACCGCTCTACAGAGGAGAGGTTTCGAAGAGATCCGGCTCGGAAGGCTCCTTGAGGGAGGTTCTTTCAGAGAGCCTTTGGAGTCTTCACAGAGGTCAAGAAAACAATGCAGAGAGAAGAAGTATTATGAGTGAAAGTCAAGATTTTAAGCCTAATACCTACTATATCGAAGTCATCGGTGCCGGCATCAGTGAGGTTGATGGTCTCTTCGTCCCGTCCCTGGCACCGGCTCAAAAGTCTGAGTCTGGAACCATGTCGAGTTTAGGCTATTGGAACGGCAAAATGGCATGGGATCGAGCTGATGGAAAGTCGGAGCGAAGCCCAGCCTTGTCCTACTCCAACAGCTACAAGTCTTGGCGAATCTGTCGTTTGGATGGACACCTCGCGTACCACCTGGATTGCGATGATGATCTACCCCCTGCGGATCGAGAGTGGGCCGTCTATAAAATGGGCGTGGCGCCTGCACCAAAGATCGTCATTCACGAGTCTGATCCGCGAGAGGCCTAGGCGGAGGTTGGGGCGAGGGTCTCGGCTGACGGTCTTCGCGATTTTCCTTCTGTTGAAGAGGCTCCGCTTGAGCCCATACTTGGGCGGTTCTTGAATTCTTGCACCAGGTCCATCACCCGAGGCTCCGAAGGGCTTGGTACCAATGATTCAATTGAAAGATGTGAGCAAGATTTTTGCCGGCTCCGACGGACAGGACGTCAGGGCCGTGGACCAGGTCTCTCTAACTGTGGCCGACGGAGAAACGATCTGCCTTATCGGTACGAGCGGATCCGGAAAAACAACCTGCATGAAGATGATCAATCGCTTGATCGAGCCGACTTCGGGGACCATCTTGGTGGGAGGGGAAGACGTTCAGTCCTTGGACCCGATTCGTCTCCGCCGCCGGATCGGTTACGTGATCCAAAAAGCGGGTTTGTTGCCGCACCTCACGGTGGCTCAGAACATCGGTTTGTTGTGCCGGCTGGAAAACTGGCCCAAGGCCAAAACGGAGAAGCGCGTTCGGGAACTGTTGGACCTGGTCAACCTGGAGCCCGATCAGTATTTGCGGCGCTACCCTGTGGAGCTGTCAGGGGGGCAACAGCAGCGGGTGGGTGTGGCCAGGTCTCTGGCTTTAGACCCTTCCTATATCTTGATGGACGAGCCGTTTGGAGCCCTCGACCCGATAACCCGAGATGGACTCCACGAGGAGTTCTTGCGTCTTAAAACCGAGGTCAAGAAGACCATCGTGATCGTCACTCACGATCTCGCCGAGGCCTTTAAATTGGGAGACAGAATCGTGCTGATGAGCCAGGGGCGACTGGTTCAGGTGGGCACTGAGGACGATTTTCGATACCGCCCAGAGAATGACTTTGTCGAAGAGTTTGTCAGTCATCACGTGGCGAACCTCTCCTTGACCGTGGCCGCGGCCGTGATCGAAGGCGAGTGCTCCTCGGCTGGTCACCCTCCGATTTTGATCACCGCTCCTCTTCGGGTCGCTCTCAGCCGACTTCTGCGTCAGGAACAGACAGAGTGGCCGGTGGTAGACCAGGATGGAGACAGTGCGGGTAAAGTCACCGTGGAGAGTGTGTTGAAATGCCTTTCTTGAAAGCCGTAAGGCCCTTAATTCTGTTGCTGTCACTGTTGTTGACTCAATTGAGTCTGGCTCAGGACGAAGTGGTTATCGGTAGCAAGACTTTCGCAGAATCCAGAATTTTGGCGGAATTGATGGCCCAGATGCTGGAGGTCCATACCGATCTAGGAGTGGTCCGACGATTCGGACTCAACGGAACCATGGTTTGCTTTGAAGCGATCGATTCCGGCCAGTTGGACATCTATCCCGAGTATACGGGGACGGGGGTCATCACCATCCTCAAGAGGAGCGGCGATTTTCGCAGTCCCCTCCGTACGTTTTTGGTTGCTCAGAGAGGTTTCAAAAAGGATTACGATCTCATCTGGCTATCGCCCTTTGGCTTCAATAACACCTATGTGATGGCGGTGAGAGAGGAGTATGCCAAAGAGCATTCCCTAGAGACCATCGGAGACCTCAAAAAGGTCGAAAACGAGATTCGAGCCGGAGTGAGTCACGAGTTCCTGAATCGACCGGATGGCTTCCCTGGCTTGAGCAAGTCTTATGGGATCAACTTCCCTAGGGCCTCCGGAATAGAGCACGGCCTGGCCTATCAAGCCATTGGCAATGGCAAGATCGACCTGATCGACGGATTCTCTACCGACGGTGAGCTCCTGCGCTATAAGCTGAAGGGATTGGAGGACAACAAGAACTTCTTTCCCCCTTACCAAGCCGCACCGTTGGTCAGGGGAGACATCCTCAGGTCTCACCCAGAGATAGGCACCGTGCTGAATCGTCTGGCTTTTAAAATAGACGACAAGACGATGCAAAAGCTCAACTATATGGTCCAAGAGGAGGACCGTTCGATTCCGAATGTGGTTTCAGAGTTCTTGCTGGAGAAAGGGCTCATTGATCCCGCTCAGGCTCCCAAGACTCAGAATTCCGGACAACAAAAGGGATTCTGGGGCTTCATGATGGGACGCATGAAGAAGACCCTCGAACTCACGCGCCGACACATCTTTTTGGCCATGACGTCCCTGATTTTGGCAATCCTCGTTGGTGTGCCTGTGGGGATCGTCATCACGCGCTACGACCGACTGGCACAGCCCGTGTTGGGGGCCGCCGGAGTGATTCAAACGATTCCCAGCATTGCACTCTTGGCATTTATGATACCGATACCGGGTCTTGGCCTAGGTGTGCGCTCGGCGATTGCGGCCCTGTTCCTGTATGCTCTGTTGCCCATTATCAGGAATACTTATACGGGGATCAAAGAGGTCGACCAGGGCCTGTTGGAAGCGGCCCGTGGAACGGGCTTGAGCGACCGGCAACTCCTAACGATCGTGGAGTTGCCTCTGGCCACCCACACAATCATGGCCGGGGTCAGAACTTCGGCGGTCATCAATGTGGGGGTTGCTACATTGGCCGCTTTCATCGGAGCGGGCGGCTTGGGGGACCCTATTGTAACAGGGCTTCAACTCAACGACACCGAGCTTATCTTGTCCGGTGCTATTCCAGCGGCTCTGCTGGCCATTGTTGTGGACCAATCCCTGGGGGTTGTGGAGAAGGTTCTCTCGCCCAAAGGGCTCAAGAGTTAGGACGGTTCTAGCGGCGCTCTCCACAAGGTTCTTTCGAGGAAGGCAGTCCAGTTTGTGCTGGAAGGTGGGCGAGAATTGCGGTGCCTTTTACCACAAAAGCAAACAAGCTCGATCTTGGTCGACCGAGCTTGTTTGAGAAAGTTTGACTAGCTTTGGGCGAAGTTGCTTCCGAGATGTGCACCGATGGCGCCGCCAGCGACAAGGCCGGCAATGCCAGCACCGGCGAGTCCCCAGCCGGTCAGGCCGAAAGCCGCAGATCCGAGTGTTGCAGCCAGGGTTCCTCCGGCGGCACCGACCGCGGCGCCGAACGCTCCGCCTAGCACTTCGGCAATAGCTCTGCCGTCGAAGCGGTTTTGACTGTCAACCGAATTGCCGATTTCCACGATGTCGTTTTGCGAGGCTGGCTGAAAGCTCGATTGAGCGGTGGCCGCTGGTGCGGGGGCGGTGGCTCTCGGCATACTACGAGGGGTGAAAGTTGATTGTATTTGCATTGGTTGAACTCCTTAGGTTGCTGAGCCCATCCTCTTCTATGGGCGTTAAGAGAACGTCAAATCTCCGTTCTTGGCCACCAAGAACGGACGCGATAGCTCTGCTTTGATATGCGCAAGCGAAGGTAGGGGGCTCTCTCCAGGAGTGGTTCGACCACGGCCCAGTCGAATTCGCCCCAGCGACACTGAAAGGATTGTCCTTCGGTCAACACGACAACGGCTGGAGTTCTCAAGGAACCGAGCTTGCGCACCATCTCCCGCGCCCGGACTTCTTGCCAGGGCTCACTGAGGACGA
>CAZVVF010000108.1:7891-9089 GCA_964630575.1 uncultured Burkholderiales bacterium
GAGAAGCTCTCTCCCGTGGGAGGTTATCCAGTAGATAGGCTTTTTCGCTCCGATTCTGCGCAGGATTAGCTCCTCTTGAGGGCAGCTTGGCTGTTGGCCAATGAGATACCCTATACAGAGTGAGGCGGCCACCAAGGGCAAGGCCAGAAGTCTCCACTTCCAGGTCTTTGCCCCCAGCCAGCAGCCGAGACTGAGGGCCAAGAGGAGCAAGCTTGCTGGGCTCGGGGGGGCCAGAAGAAAAGGGTCGGCTAACTTGGACAGGTTCGAGACCAGAAACAGGCTGAGCTGAGCGATCTTCTCATTGAGAGAAAACAACAATGGAACTGGTACTGCCGATGCCAAGAGGCCCAGGGGAAAGAGCATCTCAACGATCGGTCCCAGGACAAGGTTGGCGAGAAGCAAGGTGCTAGAGAGTTCACCGAAGGATGACCAAAAGATGGGCAGAGTGACCAGGCTCGCTGAAGTGGTCAGAACCAGACTGCTCAAGAGGGGACCTCGCTTCTCGGGGGGAGAGGGACCGGCCATGAGCCCGATGACAGCAACCACGGAGAGTTGAAATCCGAGGTCATAGAGTTGTCTTGGGTCCCAACATAGGAGGACCCAAACGCTCAGGCAGAGTGAATTCCAGGGGTTGGATGACCGACCCATCCAGGCCGCCAACAGGGCGAAGGTCGTCCCAGCGGCGGCCCTGCTGATGGAGGGTCCGCAGCCAGCGAGAAAGGCATACCCTATCACCGCTGGGATGGCCAGTGGGGCAACGCGCCAAGGGCCAAAACCGAACAGCTTTCCTAGAGTCAGAATAATCCCAGCGAGCAGAGCCACGTTCATCCCGCTGGCTGCCAAGAGATGGGATGTTCCGGTTCGCTGAAACTGCTGTTGGAGCTCTCTGGGTAGAGATTGGGTTTCCCCGAAGACGACGCCTGCTATGAGGGCTCTGGCCTCGGCATCGCCAACCGCTGCAAGGCGCCTCATCATGACCGCGCGGGTGCGGTAAGCCAATTGCGACGGGGAATGACCTCTCGGTGGGCGCAGGTAGTGAAACGAGCTGTAGTGGTTGAGATGAAGTACGGCCCGAGCTTGTTGACTCCAGAGCCATTCCCTTTGGTCGAAGGCCCCCGGATAGGCGGCTTGCTCGGCGGGTCGAAGGGATCCGCTGAGGGACCATTCGTCACCCGGGGCTAGAGTCTGCTCGCAGCCC
>CAZVVF010000109.1:0-9064 GCA_964630575.1 uncultured Burkholderiales bacterium
GGAGGACGCGGGTTGGAGAGGAGACACCGTCAAATCGCATACATAGTCTCTGGAATCCACCGTCACGGTCTGAGAAATGGGGCTACCGCCGGACAGCGCCAACAGTTCGGCATACGGCCTTGCCTTCCAAGAATCTAACACCGACTCGGCAACATTGGCCGCCGCCACGGTGACCTCGCCCTTGCCCTGAAGCGACAGGTTGGTAACCAAAAGTCCCATCAGAAATAGGAGCGATGTGGCCAAAATTCCGATAGCAACGACAATCTCCGCCAGGGAAAATCCCCTCCCAAACACCACACCGGATTCTAGCCTAGAATCGATCTCTTTTTCCCTTGCTTCGAGTTCTCCCGGTGTGTTCCAAAGTTGGCGACCCTCTCCTGGAGGTAGCCAACCTTCAACGACAAAATATCCCACAATGCGCCTTATATATCTTTTTGTCATTGCTTCACTCAGCCTGGGATGCTCTTTGAACACCGCACCGTCAACGGCATCCTCGCCAACACCCGTGGCGACAACCACCTCAGAACCAGCAACAGCAACGCCAACGCCCAAGGCGGCGGCCGCTCATCAAGTCCACTTCACTCTGCCATCGGGCTGGACGGAAGATGCCAAGACCATGGAGGGACGGCCAGACCTCTACGCGGCACAATCTGCCGATGGTCGAGGCAAAGCTTTTGAAATGGTCTTCGACGGTAAGTTCAAAAAGCGTGGCTCGACTAGAAATCTAGACCAGAATTTACCCCCGAGGCTGGCCCGTTTCATCCTCGCCTTCGAAGAGTCCATGGCCAGCCGATACAAGGATTGGGAACTCGTTCGCCACGGTGGAGTTCAATTCCAAGATGAGACTATTGCTGAGATCGTCTTTACCGGTCAAGACAAGACCAAAGTCGGCGAAGAAAACAGATGGCGCCGCATTCTCATCATGCTCAATCCCGATGATAGGAAGCGTTTCATCCTGCTCGGTTTCAGCGCCCCCATCGGCAAAGAGAAAGACTATCGAGAAGCTTTTCAGGAAATTGAGAAGAGTTGGCAATGGAAGTGAGCCTCACCACCATCAGGGGCCAGCAGTCCGCTAAGCTGTAGAAGGGAGGTCCGTTGAGCACCAGAGATTCTGGAAAAAACACCCTGAACGAAGAGCACTATCGACGCATTGTACAGACAGCCGAAGAGGGCATTGTGACCATCGACGTCGAGGCCATCATCGACTTTGTCAATCCAAAGATGACCCGAATGCTCGGTTACACGGCAGAGGAGATGATCGGGTCGCCACTGGCAGCCTTCATGGACGAGGAAGCTCAGCGCCAGCTGGACCAGCACCTCGAACGTCGGCAGCGAGGGATCACGGAGCAGTTCGACTTTAGGTTCCGCCACAAAGACGGCTCCGACCTGTGGGTCCACACCGCCACCAACCCCTTGTTGGACGAAAACGGCACCTATATTGGTGCGCTCGCGATGTTCACCGACATCACCGAGCGCCGGGAGGCTGAGAAGCTCTTCGCTTGGGAAAAGAGAGCTATAGAGACGATCAGTAAGGGAGGCTCGCTCGAAGAGGTCTTGTCCCAGTTGATGATAGGAGCACAAGAGCAGTTCCCCGGCGCTCTCTGCGCGATACACTTGCTCCACGACGACGGGGTTCGTCTGAGCCTTGGAGCCGCACCGAGTTTGCCCTCATCCTATAGCCAACTCGTCGAGAGTATCACGGTGGATCCCCCCGTGGGTTCTTGTGGGTCGGCGGTCCGGGAGCGACGCCAGGTTGTGGTGCCCGATATGACCTCCGACTCGCTGTGGGCCGATCACCTTGGGACCGCTCTCGAGTACGGTTTGCGCGCCTGTTGGTCCACTCCGATCATGCGCGGCCAAGGAGAGGTCCTCGGCTCCCTCGCCATCTACTACCCTGATCCGCGCCATCCACAGCCCAACGAAATTCGGGTGATTGAGCGAACCATCCACATGGCCTATATCGCCATCGAAAGCAAACGTGCCGAGAAGAAGTTAGCCGATTCTCAAGGTTCCCTTCAGGATGCCAACGAGAGCCTTCGACTCATCAATGAGAAGCTCGAGCGTCGAGCGGCCACCCACACTCAAAAACTGCGCGCACTCGCCACAGAGATAACCTATACAGAAGAGCGCGAACGCTTGAGAGTGGCTGATGCTCAGCACGGAGATCTCCTGCAACTTCTCGCCGCCGTCGCCATGCGCATCGAGAGCCTTCGCCCCCAACTCAGGCCTGATATTTCGACCGAGTACCTCGATGAAACCCGAGACTTGGTTGGCCAGGCTCTGAGGCTGGGTCAATCCGTAATCCGTGGACTCTATCCGCCGGCTCTTCATTGTTTAGGCCTGGGCCCAGCCTTGGGCGCGTTGGCCCAACAGCACTTGACCACTGGTCTTGAAGTGGAGATCGAGATGGACCCCGACTTCGATATCTCCGAGCGCGATCACCGCATCACACTTTTTCGAGTCGCCGACGAACTTCTTGTCAACGTTCGTCGACACGCCCGAGTCAAGCACGCCGTGCTGAGCGTGAGCCACGCTCCCGATGGTAACGTGAGACTGGTGGTCAGCGATCAAGGGGTCGGCTTTGACCCTACGAATCTGCAGGCCACAGAGAGCCGCGGCGAGAGTTTGGGTTTGCTCGACCTGCGCAAACGAGTCGAAACCTTCGGAGGCCTTCTCCATATCGACAGCAAGCCCGGACATGGCACGAAGGTCGCTCTGACTCTGCCCTTCACGCCTCAGAACTCCTCGATCACAAGTCAACTCCTACCGGAGAGTTGACTCTATGAATCTGAACGCTGACTGACAAGCTCCGCTAGAGCTTCATCACATGTTCGGGGTTCACCCGACTACCGGACTTGTCCAGAACTTCGAAGTGAAGGTGAGAACCGGTGGAGGTACCCGTACTTCCCATCTTTCCAATCACCTGACCAGCCTGTACTTGAGAGCCGACTTGAACGTCGCGGCTGTTCAAATGGCCGTATCGAGTTTTGCTTCCGTCGGCGTGTTGGATTTCGATCCATTTGCCGTAGCCGGTTGCTTGGTCTTTGGACACGGTAACCTTTCCAGCTTTGGCCGCCCTGACCGGGGTGTTCAAGGGAGCGGCGAGATCAATTCCCTTGTGGTTCGTACTGGCACCGGCGATGGGAGACGAGCGCGGTCCGAAACGATCGGTAATCTTGTAGTTGTCAACCGGCGAAACGAAGCCGCCTCCCACAGATTTTGCGTCTCCGACCGGGCTGCTCGCTGCGGCTGTACCCGCTCCGTTGCTACCGAGAAAGCTCCCCAAAGGAGAGGCACCAGAAGCCGAACTTCCAGCCGAACCAAACATCGGGCTTCCAGCGGAAAAGGCTCCCTGTTCGGCCCCACCAGAAGCTAGTCCGAAGACAGTCAGCATCAATTTCATCATTTGATTTAGCAAGAGCATCTGCATGGCCATGGGGTTCATGCTCGACATGCCTTGATCGGCGAATCCGGTCGGGGAGAAGGGTGACATTTGTTGGTTGATATACAAGAGAGACTCCTAGTTGGGTTTGAACCCAGTTTAAGGAGCCAGCGTGTGACGCAAGAGGAACCGAGTCGGTCCCATGTTAAGAGAATGTAAATCGACACCGGGCTTTGTGGCGCGATCGCCCAACCGCACTCTTCCGGTTCGGGTTGTGCTGGGTGACCAGACCCGTCACCAAGATGTGGTAGGCCAGACACTCCTGATCTTTCAGGTGGCTCCTGTAGGGAGTTTCGTCGCTCACGAGCTCCCCCATCGCGCAGAACGATTCGTGAGAAGAGGACAAGAGTGAAAGTGCGACCCTGGACGTGATTCAGGCCTTCGAAATCTCAGGGAACTTTCATCCGTGTGGCGTTGATTTGGCAGATGGTCTGGCTTCTAAAACCCCTTTGCCCAAGACCCCTTGAATCTCCAATCGCACGGAACGCCCAGCGGTGGGTTCTAACCGCTTGCTCCAAGCCTTCACCAAGTCTTCGCTCGGCAGTTCCGGAATGGCTATCTGACAGGTCACCGACAAGGTCTCTCCAACAAGTTGACCCTGAGCCGGGTTGAGCAACCAGCCACCCTTCTCGGCAACGAGCTTCTCGAGTTCAGACTCAACAGCTCGCCAGTTTGAGTCTGAGCTCCCATCAGGCCGCACCAGACTGCCCATTTGCCAATCGACTTGTAGGCTCACCTCGCGCTTGACCTTGGCTGTGGAGAGGACCAAAGCGAGTTCTCGCTCCCACCGTTGGGTTAGACTAGCATCCAAGCGGCGCGGACCCTCGATCGACAAGCGCACGATCAGGTCTTTGTCGCTGGCCGGTGCCTGACTGACGTGACAATCCAGAAACCGATAGCCCAGCAGATGCCCCACGAATTTCTGAGTCATGGTTTTGCAGGTCGCCCGCTGAGCGAGCAGCTCTTTCTCCTGAGCACCGGCCTGAGGTGGCGTATAGGGAACATCACCCTTGCTGTCGACGACTTGCTCTTGAAGAACTCGCAGACTCAGGCTCACGGTATGGTTTGAACCCTGAGCCTTGAGGTAATCCTGAACCTGGCTTTCCACCTCACTGGCCAGGTAGCGATCGAAGCGGTAGGGGCTGGTCACCGTGGCCAGGACTCTGAGTTCCTGTTCCCCGTGGAAATCGATAGAGTCCAGCTCGACCCCCGGATACTTCAGGAGTGTCTTTTGCATAGCTGTCTCCAGCTGTTGGTACTCAACTTGCCGCGCAGACTTTTTGGGGTTTGAGGGAACATAGAGGTTGCTGGTAGCCGAAGCATAGGAGGAGCGGATGGTTTGCACCACCAGTGAAACCGTTTCGCCCTTACCCAAGTAGGGTGCGACCTTACCGGTGAGCGTCTTCTGATACGAAGCCACGAGCTTTGGCCCTATATCCTCGCGAGAGGTGATCGAAATGATAAAACTGGCACTCACGCCACTCGTCAACTCCAGATCGATCCTCTGGATATGCGATCCCGGCAGGCGTTTGAGCTCTGTGGAAATGACGTTGGTCGCCACACTCTTGAGAGTTCGCTCCAAAACCAGACCGTGCAGTTGGCGGAATAGGAATATTCCGGTGATCGCAAGGAGAACGAGTTGCAGAGCGACCGCACCAGCGAGGCCCACCTGGGCTTCCTCCTCACCTCTCATTCCGGCCAACACAAAAACCGCCGCTGCGGCCAGTTCGATAGTGAGAAAGTTGGTCAAAAACAGGATGAAAGCGTTGGCCGGGCTGCCCCAGTGGACATCCCCGTGAACAGCACCAATCATGCTGATTCCCACCACCGCTAGAGGGGGCACCAGGGCGACCGAGATCGCCACCCAAGCAATGGAGGCTGAGATCCTGGGGTGGACACTGCAGTAGGCTCCACCTAAACCGGCCGCCAAGCCCACGGCCAAATCATAGAGGGTCGGATGAGTTCGAGCTACGATCTCGGCCACCGCAAAGTCGATGTGATCGGGTCGAACCAAAACAGCGATTGAAGCCGCTGTTCCAAGACACGTTAAAACCCCTAGCAACTCGGTCCACAGGGAGCGAGAGATTCCTTTGGGGTCCCCACAGGCCAGCGCGTAACCGAGTCCGAGTATCGGTCCCATCAGTGGCGCGATCAACATAGCCCCTATCACGGTGGCTGTGGAGTTGGCCAAAAGGCCGAACGTCGCGATCACTGTGGAGAGAAAGAGAAGGACGAAATAAGTACTGCCACCCTTTGAGCCCTCTTCCAGCGTTTGTTCGATGACTGGACGGTCCTCGGGGGAGATCTCAATGCGATACCAGTCTTTATTGAACATCAGAAGGGGTTTCCTTATTTTGAAGCCCTCGAAGCTCCATCAATCGGGCTTTGTATTTCAAATAGAGCTTCTTCTGTTTGTCCTCGAGGTCGAGTTCGCGCCCCGCACCCCAAGCGCGAGTGACCACAGGAGCGACTTCGAGGATATCACCATCACACAGAACAAAGCTCGCTTGTTTTCCCTTCTCTATCGACCCAAGTCTGTCCGCAACCCCCAAGATTTTGGCTGGATTGAGAGTGATCATTTGCAAGGCCTCGAGATCGCTGGCTCCAAAGGCGCGAGCCCGCCCGGCCAGGTCGCGAAGCTCTCGGGCGTCAAAGGCGAGTCCTTTTGCTGAGAGCGCCAACGTGACACCTTTTTCCTGCAGCACTTTCGGCGTCCAATAGTGAAGATAGTACCTTTCGAATTCCCTTGGATTCTGGTTGAACAAGCTCACGTAGATAACCGGTATCTTTCGGGCCGCCAGTTCCTCTGCGAAGAGATGGACCCCGCGCCCAGCCACAAGCACAACTCGTACGTCGTTCTCCTTGCTCCAGTCGAGTGCCGAGCGGATCTGTTCTCGGCCATCTGTTCGGATCACAACCGGCGCTGTACCCAAAGAATAGGGTTGTAGGGCACCCCATTTCACATCCTGAATCGGCTCGCGGTGATAGCTCTTGGCCTGCTGAAAAGAGTCCGTGAGGAAAAACAGTTGTTCCCCGATCTTCTTAAGGGCCTTGGCTTTGGCGCCTTCCTTGGCTTCGAGAGCAACCGTCACATCGGGCCAATCCACCGCCATGGCCCAGCTGGCAACCTCTGTCATGTCTTCCCAAGTCCAGCCCCACAGCCGCATCACCGACCCTTGCCCTGCCAACAGACTACCGCTGGGGTTGACTCCCGAAAACAGCACTCCCTGAGAGCGAGCCACAGCGACCAGATCGGATTCGGCTCGAAAAGCGTAACGGGCCACCAGGTTCGGATTGAGTTGGCCGACTTCACGATGGTCGAGGGTTGCTCGGAGCGACTCTACCTCTGCCAAACCGATCGCCGAATCAGCATCGATGAGCCCCGGATAGAGGTGAGAACCCTTGAGATCGATCACTTCAAGAGCAGGTGGGTCTCCACGTCCCACCTCTTCCACTGTGTCACCGTTCACGACCACGTAGCCGTGAAAGGCCTCTTCTTGAGCCGTATGAATAACAGCGTTGGCAAGGGCGTAACGTGTTGGCTGAGCCCACAGCGAAGTCGTCAACAAGAGCAGAAGCAGAAGAACTCTCACGATTTGACCTCCGAATTTTTCGTCAAAAGCTTCAAATAGCGGTTCCGTTCAAGGGTGAGTCGGCTCACCGCATCGTTCTCTAAACTCCAATGGAAATAGCCTTTGCCTTCGATCCAGGTTTCCAAGGCCACCGCATTTTGCTTCAGAGGGTTGTCGCTCCAGACCACAAAATCCCCATCTTTTCCTACCGTCAGAGTTCCTGTTCTCTCCACCACTCCCAACTGTACAGCGGCATTGCGAGTGATGAGATTCAAGGCTTCCACCTCGGAGATTCCACCGTAGCGAATCGACTTTGCGGCTTCGGTATTGAGCCGCCGGGCCAGATCGTTGGAATCAGAATTCACACTCACCACCACTCCGGCTTCGGCCAAGAGCGCAGCGTTTTGCGGAATGGCATCTTCCACTTCCACCTTGTAGGCCCACCAATCGGCGAATGTCGAGGCAGCGGCTCCGTGTCTTGCGATCTGGTCGGCCACTTTATAGCCTTCCAACACGTGTTGGAACACATCGACCTTGAAGCCGACCTCTTCGGCTGTGCGGATCAAGGCCAAAATTTCATCTTGGCGGTAGCAGTGACAATGAAGTATCCGCTCGCCATCGAGCACCTCCAGCAGCGCCTCTAGAGCGAGATCCGGTTTGGGGTTCTTGCCCTCAGCCTTCAATCTTCGGTAGTTCTGGGCCGAGACGAACGCTCCGCGGATCAGTTCTATCACACCCATTCGGGACTGGGGGTAGCGGGTCTGATGTTGATCACCCCAATTGCTCTGCTTAGGATTCTCGCCGAGCGCGAACTTGATCCCCTCTGGAGCGCTCTTGAACACCATCTCGCTGGGTGCCGATCCGAGCCTCCACTTGCAGGTCACAGACTGTCCACCTATGGCGTTGGCTGAGCCGTGAAGTATGTTCGCCGTGGTCACCCCGCTGGCCAATTGCAGATAGATGTCGTGATCGAACGGATCGATCACGTCCTTGGTCCGAACCATAGCTGTGATATTGGCGCCTGGCTCGTTCACCATACCCTGTATGGCCGAATGACTGTGAGCATCGATAAGCCCCGGAGTCACGTGATAACCCTTCGCATCGATCACGTGAGCCCCGGCCGGGGCCGTGAGTCCCTTGCCCAGGGCGCGGATGACCCCATCCTGAACCAACATGTCCGCCCCCCTGAGAATACCCGCGCTGTCCTGGGTCCAAATCGTGGCATTCTTCACCAGCACACTGCTGGGGGAATAAGGGTACGTGAGTATCTCGGGGGGCTGGGTGTAGTCGGCGTCTTTCACAAAGGGACGAGTCTTCACCAATTTGGGTTCGAGTTCGATACCCTTTGCGATAGAATCATAATCGGGGTAGCGAACGCCCTCGACCCAGACCTCACGAACCACCGTCCGGCCGGAAAATGGACCTCCATCACGGATCACAAAACTCGCAGACTTGCCCGCTTGAAGAGTCCCGAAATCTGATTCTATCCCGAGCAACTCGGCAGGCTCAGTGGTCAGACTCGCCAGGGCGTCTCGATGGCTCAATCCAGCCTGAAGAGCCTCTTGCAGATGGCCGGGAAAATCCCCGATGCTCCGCTGACCGTGAGTGGTCAAAGAGAAGTTGAATCCCAGCGCCCGCAACCATCTGGCATTGGCTGGTGCGGCAAACCATCGACGCAGCACATCCAATGTGATCTGCTCTCGACTGACTCCATCACCATCCTTGGGATCAGCGGGAAACGCGAGGGGAAGAATAAATCGTTCGCCAACCCGTGAAGCCGACTTGAACCAAGACAACTCCATCCATTCTTGCCCCGACAGGACCACCGCCGAACGAGGGACCCCAATCTCTTGAAAGAGGCTCAGAAACCTCAGGGTATCCAAATAGTTCGCCGCTTCTCCCACCATCAGACGCTTGCCGTCGAGTATCTCTTCGAGGGACTCGAGGTTGGGAGAATAAGGCGGAGGACTCCCCGCGTAACCAGGGACGGACCGGGCAGAGCTATACCACTTCGCCTCTAGAAACGTTTGTCGGATGAAGGCCACACATC
>CAZVVF010000110.1:0-9046 GCA_964630575.1 uncultured Burkholderiales bacterium
CACAGCAAACGACGGTGTCGCCCGGCTCGCACAGATTGTCGATGGCGCACTCCATGGCCGCCGTTCCAGCGCCCGTGATAGTCATGGTGTATCGATTTTTGGTCAAGAAGAGATCGCGGCTCTGTTGCTGCACGACCTTCATCAATTCTATAAAAAACGGGTCGAGGTGGCCGACTGAGGGAAGGCTACCCGCCTTGAGGACGCGTTCGGGAACTTCACTAGGGCCTGGTCCGAGGAGTGTTCTGTGGGGAGGGGCGAGATGAAATTTGGACATCGGGGGCCTTTGTACAGAACGAGCTTACACCCCTTTCGAGGAAGGCTGGTGCTGGATTGCGAAACCGTCCGGATGAAGAGACTCTACGCTGTTTTACGATGGGCATTCGCCATTTCAATTTTGCTGAACTTCAGTGGCTGTGGTCAGTCCGAAGGAGCGGTTCTGGTCGATGTGGGAAACGCTCCTTTGGCCCAGGCTTACAGAGTTGACCTCTACGCGCGCGAAGCCGGTCTGGACCTGGTCGAGGGAACCTACGCTGTGGGTACCAATCAAGTGACTCTGGACAATGTTCAAGAGGGTGAGTGGGCTCTACTCATTCAGGCGCAGAACGGGGACCTGACGACGATCGGTCACTATCAGGCGGTGATCAGAGTGTTCGCCGACAAGACCACCTCGATCACAGCCGGCGCTTATCTTCCGGGAATGCCCGGAGACCCGCTCCCCGAGACCTCGACTGGACTCACCTCCTTTGGCCCTGACGGCGAGGCTCTTCTCACGGCACTCTACGCTCCTGACGCGGACAGCCTGCCGGAGGCCTCGGTGAGTCTAGAACTCATCAATGGGGAGGGTGAGGCGGTCAGTGAGCAGACCGCTGTGAACAATCGGGGCGTGTCGTCTGATGGGCTTTCCATGCAGTGTGGGACGTGCTTTATTTCAGCGGAAGATATTCAGCGTGGCAATGGGCTTCGGGCCCAGCAGGTTCGTCCCCAGTTCGGGACGGTCAACCCGGGAGAGACCACGGAATTTTTCGTCATCACGACGTTTCAGACTGTGACCTGTCAGAGACTTCTCAACGACGCTCAGACTGAGAACTGCCTGATATTCGCCCAGGTTGTGGACGGGACACCGGTCATTTCTGAAGCCACGGCGTTGGCTGTGGCCCAGGGCTTTGATTCGGACAATCCTTTTCAGGATGGCGACTCGGGGATCTATGCCGACACTCGGGCGCGCATCGGGTCGGAGTGGAAGGTCGACGGAGGCCGGGACGGTGATGAGCGCGTCGTTTTCGTGTTCCTCACCTCCGAGAGCATCGGCGGGACTGGTCTCTTCGGATTTTTCAATCCGGCCGATGAGCAGAGCGTGGAGACGAACTCGAGTTCCAACGAGGGGGAGATCCTCTACTTGAACGCCGACCGAGCGCAAGACGACGTCTACGACGCCTTGTCGACCATCAGCCACGAGTTCAGCCACCTCATTCTCTACAACGAAAAGGTGGCTCAAGATGGCGCCTTCCCGGAGTCTGCCGAACCGGAAAACGCCGTTTTGGATGAGGGGTTGGCGGTTCTCAATGAGGAGCTGAGCGGTTTCGGCTACAGCGGCGATCAAGGCGGAAACTTCTTTCTGCTCAGTGCCCTCAGCAACGTTCTTGAGGAAGGACTAAACCGTCGCTACTTCCAGTTCGGCGGGCGGCTTTCTGACTACGGTGCGGGCTATCTCTTTTGGCGCTATGTTCACGACCAACTCGGATTGCAGGCGATCAACACCCTGACGACCTCCACGGAAACAGGGCGCGCCAATTTTAGCAAGGTCTTAGAGGAGCCCTTTTATGTGTTTTTCCAGCGCTACACTCAAGCCGTGGCGCTCAACGGCCAGGTTGATATCGCCCAGGACCTCAAGTTCACCGACCTCGACTTGTATGGGACCTATCCCTCGCGAGAAGGGACGGAGTTCGTCCTTGACGGTCTACAAGAGGTAAGTTCCGTGACCTTGCCAGGGACCTTGAAGGTGGACCTTCCGGTTGAGCCTTGGGGGACGATTTTTTACCGAGCGACTGGCGGAGATGGTTCGGCTCTAACCTGGAAAGCTTCGGGGGCAGCCAGCCTTTCGACAGGGTTGGTACCTTTGACCAACGCCGAGTAGGCCCGAAAGGCTGGCCTATTTGGGAAATAAAAGAGATCAGAAGGCGACGGTTAACCAAACGCCTTTTGAGGGGAGTCACGAATGAGATTCACAGCGAGGCCCTTGGCCTTATTGATTATATTGTTGTGTTGTTTTGCCTGTACCACTATCGACAAGGACCTTCGGGCCGAGCCGGGTTCCACCGCGCGAGCTGAGGATGAGGAAGTGGCTAAGCCACTCCAGATCACGCTCAGCGACGGAAACCAGCCGGACTCAGCCGTCGACCAACAGTCTCGAGTAGAGGGTAAGCCTCTGTCTCAGGCTCGTATAGAAAAGCTCTTGGAGATGTTCACCGGGCCTTTGGAGGAGCAGAAGGACCGACCGGAGTTCCTCAAACGCCCGAGCTCCAAGCCCGCACCGCGTTCGGCCACGCCCAAAGAGATTCCCTTTCCTCCTGTTGGCGCTGGGTCGGCTCCCCCTGATGTCAAGGCTCAGGAGCTGGAGGTGCTCTCGGTGGCTCCGGAGGGTGCCCTGGCGAGAGCGCCTCGGCTCTCCATCTCTTTCAACAACCCTATGATTTCCGTTTCCGACCCGAGTTCCGATGAACAGGGTGACCCACTGGGTATCACAATCGAGCCCCGACCCGAAGGGAAGTGGCGCTGGTTGGGGACTCAGACGCTTATCTTTGAGCCTGTGGGCTCAGAGTTTCCTCGCGCCACTGACTACAAAGTGACGATCCCGGCCGGTATCGCAGACGTCAACGGTAGCAAACTCGCCGCCGAGAAGTCCCAGACTTTCAGTCTTCCTCGCCCGAAGGTGGAGAGCTTTAGCCCGCTGGGAAGTGGCCTGGGGCTCAAGCCCCTCATTGTTCTGACCTTTGACCAACCTATCGAGCCGGATGTCACGCTCAAACTCGTGCATTTGAAGCAAGGGGATGTGGAAATCCCCATGCGTCAACTCACCAGCGCTGAGGCTGAGAAGCTGAAACCCGGCGTGAGCAAAAGCCTTGAGGAGACACTGCAGAACCGTCTCTTCTATTTTGAAGCTCAGCGGGAACTCCAGCCTGGCACCAGTTACACCATAGTCGTGGACAAAGGGATCAAGAGTGCCGAGGGACCTCTGCTCTCGGTCAATCAGCAGAGTTCCACCTTTTCGACCTACTCGCCCTTGACCCTATCGAGTCGGTACCCCCAAGAGAATCAAGAAGTATCGCCTTTTAGCGAGTTTTATCTCTACTTCAACAACCCCCTCGATGAGAAGAAATTCGACTCCAGTTGGGTCACCGTAAAACCTGATATTGAAGGCCTGAAGGTCAGAGCCCAGGGTGGCTCTCTCTACATCGGTGGTATCAAAAACGGGAACACGAGCTACACGGTTTCTGTGGATCCCAGACTGACCGATATCTTCGGTCAGACTCTGGGTGAGAAGCTGGTTTTGACAATGAAGACGGGGCGTGCCCCCAAAGCCCTCAGCCACGGCTTTGATACCTTCACCCTGCTGGACCCAACGGTCGACCCCGGTCTGCCGATCTATTCCACCAATATCGATAAACTCGACCTACTGGTCTATCGCGTGACACCCGATCAGTGGAGCGACTATCTGGAGTTTCTCTACAAATATCAGCGGGCTTACACGCCTGAGGAACGCAAAAAGCTGAGTGTGCCCGGTGAGAGAGTCGCTGAGAAGACCATCAATCTGGAAGAGAGGCCCGATCAACTGGTTTCCACTCGAGTGGATCTTTCGGACTACATGGACGATCGTGAGGGTAACCTTGTGGTCTGGATCAAGGACCCTAGCGAGGATAAAGAAAAATACAGGCAACGCGAAATTTTTACCTGGGTTCAAGGTAGCAAGCTCGGGATCGATGTCGAGATCGGTGCCGAGAGCGTTGTGGCTCTGGTTACCGACCTTATGTCTGGTAAGGCGGTATCAGGAGCCTCGATTCGAATGGGGACGTCGCAACAGACGTCTGGCCAAGACGGGTCGGCGGTCCTTGCCCTACCCGCCTCCTCGGCTCCTATGTGTCTCGTGGAGGCCAACGGTTCCACCGCCTTTATTCCCCACTCGACATACGGATACGGACACGGGAGCGGTTGGGCCAAGCGCCTTCTAAACGATCAGCAACAGTGGTTTCTCTTCGACGATCGCGGGCTCTATAAGCCCGGTGAAAAGGCCAAGGTCAAAGGATATGTTCGGGCTTGGCAACGAGGAGCCAAAGGGCAGCTCGTCAAGGCCGCACAGGCCGGCCAGGATGTGACCTGGGTGCTCCACGATCCCCGAGGGAACAAGTTGAAGGAAGGCACCGTCAAGCTCAACGGCTTCTCGGCTCTAGAGATCGATCTGGAGTTCCCAGCTGAAACGAATCTTGGAACTCATCGACTGGAGCTTCGATCGGCTGGACTTCCAACCGGCCAACACTCGCTCAACGTGCAAGAGTTCCGTCGGCCCGAGTTTGAGGTCTCGACCAAGGTCGTATCCGATGAACCACACCTGTTGCTGGGTTCTGCCACGGTAGAGGCCACGGCTGCCTACTTCGCTGGTGGCGGTCTTGCCGGTTCTGATGTTCACTGGTCGGTGAACACGTCGGCATCGAGCTTCACGCCACCCGGGCGTGGTGATTTCACTTTCGGTCAGTGGACCCCGTGGTGGGATCTCGGCTGCTGGTGGGATGCCAGCCGTGTGCCGAGCGACAAGACTTCTTACAGGTTTGAAGGCAAGGCCGATGCTCAGGGCACTCATCAACTCGCTATGGATTTCGTGGAGATGTACCCTCCTCGACCGACCACGGTGAGAGCGACCGCGACCGTCGCTGATGTCAATCGTCAGCAGCAGGCCTCCACCACTTCGGTGTTGGTCCATCCCAGTGAGCGCTACGTGGGCTTGCGAGCTGAAAAGAGTTTCGTGGACGAGAAGAGTGGTTTCGAGTTCGAGACCATTGTGACCGATATCGACGGTCAGATCCTGCCTGGGGTTCCTGTGGAGATCAAGCTTTTGAAAGTAGAGTATGAGTACTCTCAAAGCAAAGGCTATCACCAGATCGATAAGCTGGTCGAAACGAAGTCGATCACCACGGCTGAGACGCCGACCGATGTCAAACTCTCGCCCAAGGAGGGGGGAACCTATCGCATCAAAGCGACCGTTCGCGACCAAAAGGAACGCCTGAATCAGACGGAATACACCTTCTGGAAAGCGGGCGGAGAGCTTCCGAGCCGCGACAAGGTCGAACTCGAGAATCTAACCGTCGTGCCCGACCGAAAAAAGTATGAACCGGGTCAGACGGCTCGCATTCTCGTCATGGCCCCATTCTCTGAAGGTGAGGGGATGGTCGTTTGGAGTCGGGACGGTCTCTTGCGCGAGGAGCGCTTTACGCTCAAGAACGGAACCGCGACTATCGAACAGACTCTCACGGAAGAGATGATTCCCAATCTGCGGGCGAGCATCACGGCCGTAGGCAAGAGCAAGTGGGGAAAACGGGAGCGTCCGGCGGTTGCTGCGGCTCAACTGGACCTTTCCATCTCTACCGAATCTCGCCGTTTGAGCATCGAGATTGAGCCTAGCAAGAGCAAGCTTGAACCTGGTGCCGAGGTCGATGTTCCGGTGATTGTCAGAGACAGCCAGGGCCGAGCGGTTTCAGGTGCGGAGGTCACTCTGTGGGTCGTGGATGAAGCGCTCCTCGGGCTCACAGGCTACGCCACTCCGGCCCCACTGGGGGCTTTCTACGGCCATCGACCCAACCAGATGAGCCCTCGTCACAACAGGACTTTCATCGCTCTGGCCGACCCGGAGATGGAGGGGGCAGAACTCGAGGAGGGTCAATTTATGGACGATGAGGCTATGCCGCCTCCTATGCCTGTGGCCTCTAGTCCCAAGAAGAGTTCTCCTCAACGAGCCAGCAGGATGCTTATGAAATCGGCTGTTGCAGAGGCTCCTATGGTCGAGAGCGATGAGGTCGGTTCGAGTGCGGAGCCATCAGCCTTTGTGGTGCGCAAGAACTTCGATGCTATGGCCTTTTACAGCGGAGACCTCTCCACTGATGCGAGCGGTCGCACCTCGGTCAAGGTAAAGCTTCCCGACAACTTGACCCGCTATCGGATCATGTCGGTGGCTGTTGCTGGCGAGAATAAGTTCGGTCACGGCGACTCGCTTTTGACGGCGCGGCTACCGCTCATGGTCCGCCCATCACTGCCCAGATTCCTGAACTTTGGTGACAAGGCCAAACTTCCGGTTGTGATACAGAATCAAACCGATGAACCGCTCTCTGTGGATATTGTCGGTCAGGCCACAGGGGTGACCTGGCTGGGCGCTGCTGGAGAGTCGGTGGAGGTCCCTGCCAACGATCGTGTCGAGGTGATGTTCGAAGCTCAGACCGATGTTGTGGGTCAGGCTCATTTCCGTTTTGGGGCTGTGTCAGGCGGCTACAGCGATGCTGCCACGGTCTCGCTTCCTGTTTACACTCCGGCTAGTGGTGAGGCTTTCGCCACCTACGGCTCGGTCGCCGAGAATGGGGCTATCAAACAGCCCGTTCGTCGACCCGGGGATGTGTGGACTCAGTTCGGCGGCTTGCAGATCTCTTTGAGTTCAACGGCCTTGTCAGAATTGACAGACGCCTTTCTCTACCTTTACGAGTACCCTTACGAGTGTTCGGAGCAGAAGTCGAGTCGCATCTTGGCTGTTGCCGCGATGCGCGAGGTTCTGTCGGCTTTCAATCCAGAGATGATGCCAACCGCAGGCGCTATAGAAGACCGTATGAGGGTCGATACGCTTCACCTGGAACGCATCCAGAATCCTGACGGTGGTTGGGCCTATTGGCGTCGCGGTGAGGAATCGGTTCCTTTCGTAAGTCTTCACGTTGTGCACGCTTTGGCCCGAGCCAAGGTGGAGGGCTATGAGGTCAACGAGACGACTCTGGACCGTGGACTCGATTACCTCAGAGATATAGAGTCCAAGTGTCGGGCTCTCCAATATGGTGAATATACGACTCGAAGCTGTATGGCTTACGCGCTCTATGTACGCAATTTGGTGGGCGATGAAGACGTCAGCCAATGCAAATCGCTGTTCAAGACCTTTGCCGCCGAGAAGAATCCTAACCTTGAGGCCATCGGCTGGCTTTGGCCTACGCTCAGCAAGCACGCCAAAGATTCGGCCGAGCTCAAAGAGCTGAAGCGGTTGGTTCTCAACAAAGCCACTCAGACCGCCGATAAAGCTCAGTTCTCCACTGGCTACGGTGAGGGCGACGGAGCTTATCTTCTGCTCTACAGCTCCCGCCGAACCGACGCCATTCTCTTGGGCGGACTGCTCGCCGACGACCCCAAGAATCCATTGTGCACGAAGTTGGTGCGCGGGCTCTTGGCTCATCGCAAAAAGGGTCGATGGAACAACACTCAGGAGAACATCTGGATACTCTTGGCGCTGCAGTCCTACTTCCGCGAGTACGAGAAGCAGACGCCTGATTTCTTGGCGAGCCTCTGGCTCAATGTGGAGTATCTCGGCGAAGAGAAGTTCTCTGGCCGCTCCAACAAGGAGGCCCAACTCAACATCCCGATGGCCAAGCTTTCGGACAAAGACGAGGACCTCATCGTGTCTAAGCAAGGTGCGGGCAGACTCTACTATCGCATCGGCATGAACTACGCCCCCAAGAGCTTGCGTTTGCCCGCTGAAAACCGGGGATTTTTGGTGGAGCGCAGCTACAGAGGGATGGACCAAGCCGAGGACGTGACCCAACTCGAAAATGGCGACTGGAAGGTGAAAGCTGGGGCCAAGGTAGAGGTCACACTCACTATGGTGGCACCAGAGAGGCGCTATCACGTGGCTCTTGTGGACCAGCTTCCGGCGGGTCTGGAACCCCTAAACCCCGCGCTCAAAGGAACCCCTCCGACTTCAACCGGTGGTTCGGTGAGCGGCAGCAGAGGCTACCGAGGGTGGTGGTGGCGTTGGTATGAACACGAGAACCTCAGAGATGAGCGGGTCGAGTGTTTTGGCTCTCTGGTCTATCCCGGTGTGTATACCTATACCTACACGGCGCTGGCCACCACACCGGGCGAGTACATTCTCCCTCCCCTCAAGGCCGAGGAGATGTATTCACCTGAAGTGTTTGGGCGAACGGCGACGGGACGGTTCATCGTGGAGTAGCCTTAGGGCTCTTTCCTCTGGCTCAGGAGGGCTTCGATGGCGCCAGTGTTGCCTCATCGAAGCTCCCCGAGCCTGGACCTTGAGGCTATAGAAAGTAGGCTTCGTCCTGTTCGATTCGAGAGAGGATCCAGTCGAAGTCGCCGCGCGTGATCTGGGTGTCGCAGTACTCGCATACGCCGACTTGTGTGATCTTGTCCAAGGGGGCTCCACAGTTAGGGCATTGGGTCGCCTCTCGCTGTTGAGTCGTGACACCTGTGCGTCTGACGAAGGTCCAGTACTCAGAGAATTTTCGCACTTGGTCAGGAAAGCCGGAGACGACCTGGCCGTCGCTCACTCGGATCGTGTAGTCTTTCATCTGCGCGAACACGCGGATGGTGATAGATTCGAAGTACTTGTCCAAGGAGACTCGAGAGAGTTCGAGGCGGGTCACGGCGACATCTTCTAGGACGTTGCGCAGGCCATCGTTCTTGTAGCCGTTGATCCAGTATTGGTGCTGGCCGAAGAGAAAGTCCGTCTCCAAGGGTCGGGCCTCTTCCCAATTCATGTTAGTCCAGGCTTGTTGCAGTTGCAGAAATGTGGCTTTGCTGAACTCCTGAAAGGCTTCGAGGTCAAACCCGGGGTCGGTGCTTTGAAGCTGAGCTAAGGCGGTGTTGAGGTCAGGGCTTCGTTCGGTGGGGAGATCCGTTCCCAGCTCAATTCCATCGTTGGAGAGCACCACTGGCGAGGCTGTCGTGCTCCTTTTTCTAGCGAGGTTGGTGATAACCCAGCTCCAACGGCCGTCGGTGACTTTCTCGCCGCAGAAGG
>CAZVVF010000111.1:0-9027 GCA_964630575.1 uncultured Burkholderiales bacterium
CGAAAGAAGTGTCCAACCTAGCTCCCTATGAGCTATACCGTAGTCTGGATCAAGTTCGATGGCTCTGCGAAAGTAGCTCTCGGCTAGCTCATAATCTCTTCGTTGAACGGCATCGCAACCCAAGTTGTGGTGAGCTTCGTCGAAATCCGGTTCGAGTTCGAGCGCACGCAGGAGAAGCTCTCTCCCCTCGTCCCGTCGACCAAGGCGAGCTAGCTGAAAGGCAAGGAGGACGCATGTCTTTGCATCGGGCTCCTTCGACAGGGAAATCTGGAAGGCTATCGCGGATTCGGAATGCTCTCCGAGTTCGGCGTGAGCCATAGCCAAAACACTATACGCTCGAGCACCGAGAGTCCCGAATTGAGTGGCTCTTTTGGCGGCTACAATCGCCTCGTCCGGGCGCTCTGCTTCCAGCAAAGCCGTTGCGAGAAGGATCCAGCAGACGAGAACGCCTCTACCGTCTTGAAGCTCTTGTGGACTGGGAGAATCACCCAGCGGGTCGTGAGTAACGCAGTCTTGCAACACTTCGATAGCCTGGTCGAGATCGCCACTGTTCCAGAGGTTGCTGGCCAGTTTATATTTCTTCTCCATCTCTACAGGCATTTTTGCCTCGATCGACCAGCCGCTTGATGTCATCTCAGGAACACGCTCTCATTGTTCCTCGAGTGCGACCAGGAGTTTCCTAATCGCATCTGAGCATCTATCCAGGGCATGTCGTTTTCCCCAAAACATGGAGCCGATCGCTTTCCACGATTTTTCCACTTCCTGCCAACGTTCTGAGCCATCGGGTTTGAAAGCCTCGTGAGAGGAGAGCGGCCAGTTCGTAATGTCACCCGTCATTTTCATATCAGCTAGTAGTTTGTTCAGCTCGGATGGCTCCAAATCTTCGCTGAGAATTATCCGGTACGCATCCTCGTAGTGTCTGGCAAACGCCGTGGCCGCTTTATTCTTTTTGTCAAATGCCCTAGCGATGGCTTCAATCTTCTCCAGTAGCGTCACTCTGGGGTACACGCAATGGATTTCCGGCCTGTTGTCAGCGTGCTCCCCAGCAAGTTCAGGATTGTTCTCCCAGACGAAGTCGTGGATCCAAGAAGAAATCCGGCGCATAGTACCGGGATTTACTCGTGCCGAGCCTATCTCTATTTGGACGAAAGGTCGCATGGTCTCAGGTAGCTTCTCGGAAAATTTCGCTGGGTAGTGTACCGCAAATGTGGCGCTTCGAGCTTTGCGGTCTCTCAGTTCATCTATTTCGGACACCTCCGCACCAGGCACAGACAACTGTTCATTGAGGGTGTCGAAGTACTTGGCACGGTTCCTTCTGTGGGTTTTTGTCTCTCGTTTCCAATCTACGATCGGCAGGTCTTCGGACTCAATCTTGATGTCGAGGTCCTCAGAGAATCTCTCGATGACGCCGTATCCCTTTGAAAGGCTTGTACCGCCCTTGAAGAGTACGGTGAACCCCTGCGCCTGAAGTGACCAAAGGGTGTGTGTCACCCAGTAGTCTTTCTCCACAAGCGCTTGAGGTCGCTCTAGTTTGCCGGAAACTATCAAGGTCAACTCTGCGAAATCATCGCGTTCGTGAAGAAAAGACTTTTCGCTCAATAGGTACCGGCCGCCAATTCCATGATCGTGTGTGTGACGCTCTTGCCGCCATATTTCTCTGCCATCTCAAGAAGCTTCGTTCCATCAAAGCGACCATTCCGTAAGGCCAGGCAAAGGGCTTGCTTCAACTCACCGGGATCTGCTCCCGCCCGATCAAGGTTTTGAAGGAGATCCACAACGAAGAACTCTTTCGAAGGTTTTCTTGGGAAGCGTACCCGCCGAAACTCAAACTTCTTCTTACCGACCTGTTCCACGCCCGTCTTGGACTTGTTATAGACCAGGGGGATGGCCTCGACCGCTGTCGTTCCCAAGCCCAGAGAGTTCCAGACACTTGGTCCAGTCTTGAGGTACGGGTTGCTCCCAAAGAGTGCCTTCAGAATAGCATCTTCGCTAGGAGGAACATTACCAAAGGCCCCCTTCTTGGGAACGTGAAAAAGACCGTTTCTCAACTTCCTCAGCTTGCCTTCCTGCACCAGGCTTTGAGCCAGGCGAGTCGGATTGCTGGAGAGCTTCCTAAGGTCTTTTGTCCTGTAGACTTCTCCTTCTTTGAGCTTCATGGTTTGTATGTTTTCTCCACGGAAATATCATACTAGAGATATCCGATTCTATCAATGTTAATGACTCGATTTGAATCGCCGGTGTGCCACCTGGTCCAAACTGGTCGATACTGAACCAACCAGTTCCCACTTGCCCTCGAGTGGTGAGCACTCAATCCTACAGGTTCTGGACTTCGAAGTGCTTTCATCCAGGGGAAACGGGCTTCCGACCCATCTCGGCGACACTCAGCCAACCTGGACTTATCTCGACTCGCAAATTGACCGTTTTCTGGCGAATGAGCGTGTCATAGGGCGAGGAAGACCGTGGTTGTGGGCTTCCTTAAATTTTTTGGGAGCGATAGTGTGCCTATAGCGTGCCAAAGGTTTCTGGAACAACGCGGGGCCGAACGAGCTTTACCTTTCAAGGGCAGAAGGCCTGACCACACCTCTTGCAAATTGGCATCACTCCATTTTTCTTACTAAGATTCGGCAGAAGTTGGCCGCACACAGAGTTACCGTGCGGGTTTTTGCATTTAAACAGATCAAACCAGGATTCGCCGTCATTGAATGTGTCAACCAAGTCTTGGTTACTCCACGAATTGTAGGTAGTGCCGTGGCTCGCCAGATTGGTAATCTTCTGGGACAGTTTAGCTGTCCTGAAAGCAGGGCTGTTAGAGTCAATTACGCCTTTTTGGTTGTCGTTCCAGAGACTCTCGATTTCTTTGTGCAGTGCTTCCCGTTTGATGTTGAAACTGAGATCGGATGGGTTCTGCTTGAAAGGTACCTGGATTCGCATTTTCTCACATAACTGGTCTACAAACATTTCGGTAGACTGTCTCAACTCATTTCCACCTAAATGCTTCTGTACTAAGATCTTGTCCCGAGCAATCTCAAACAGGGGCTTCCAGCTTTGACAGTGTAGCTTTATCCCGTCGATTGTCCAATCTAGAATCTTCAATCCCGAACATCCCAAACCACTCAAAAGCCGATCGTACCATTTGTCATCGTGAGTCAGAATTACAAGCTGAACTTTTTGGGAGAGTTCATCCGCGATGAATTGGGAAAGAAGTCGACGGTGGGAGTAGTCAGCGCTATGCGTGATGTCATCCAGGAAGAGGATTGAGATTTTTGAGCCAATGTTGTTCAGCAAGCCAGCGAAAAGGACTGAAAGACCGAGCGCGTTCCGGTTTGCCTCGCTCAGGTAGTCCCGAGCAGATACGGTACCCAATCCATAGAAATCTTCGATGGAGAATTCCACCCTCCGGACGTTACGAACTGTCTTAGCCTCTAGCACCGGTTTGAGTTTCGTATTCTGGGTAATTTGCTGAAAGATATTCTGTGTAGATTGCTCTAGAGAAACAAGAGCGTTTTCCGTCAATTCCGTTTCCGCATCTTCAACATTTCGATAGAAGTCGAAAATCTCGGCAATGACGGCATTCGTGATGTTCAAGCGTTGTTTTACGGACATGCGCTCTTTGTCGAGCTGGGCAATCGTGGCTAGAGCCTCGTCGATGGCTTTCAAGTCCAGCACCTTTTGAAGGGAGTCAGCCCCGGCCTTTTTTAACTCTATGGTTACTTCCTCAACTCTCGCCCTAAGGGCTTTGTGGAGTTCGTTGTATGTTTCAGCTGCTCGCTTCCGCGATCGGGAGAATAGGTCTAACTCGGCTTCGCCGAATTCAGAGATCTTGTGGTCGTTGAGGACAATACAAATCCGGTCTAAGAAGGCTCCAACAGTGGCGAAAGCAGTCGAAGTCTCCGCTAGTTTGTCTGAAAGCAAATTGAGGTCTTGTGCGCGCGTTAGAGAGTCCTGGAAGGAAGAACCGAGATTTCTGGCTTCCTGGAAATATCGAGCTGCGACGGTGAATTCATGATTCAGCGAGGCAGACTCTTGTTTTCTCGCTGCTAGGTCGGGCGCTATTTGCGCCCAGTTTGGTTTTCCGATTTTACATAGCGGACAAACCTGGTCAGCTAGGGTCGACACAATCTCGAATGAGCTGACGTAGAACCTGCTCCAAACGATCTTGCGCTGAATTTCATCACCGTGTGCGGCTATCTTCCTCAAGAACTCATAAGCGGTCTCTTTGTCCTGGTTGCAGGCGGCTCTTGGAAGACCGCATAATGCCTTGAAGTCTGCGAGGTTGTCCTTTTCTTTTGTGAGCTTGACGGCCTTTTGGGAGCCTGGTATTTGCCTTAGAATCCCATTCCAGTCGATGTCGTCACCTGTTTTCGGGATGGAAAATAAATTCAACAACCCTTTAAGCTCCGTTGATATATCTTGAGAGCCGACCTGTCCGAGATTGTGCTTCTGTTGAAGTACCTTGGATTGCTCGGATAATGTATCAATCTTTCGATCTAGCTTCGAGATAGAGCTTTCCAAGAGCCCTATGTTGAGATCCCGTTTCAAATTATTCTTGAGACCGTTCAGGCCGCTTCTGAATTGAGCTATCTTGTGGTGACCTATAAGTGGAGATAACTTCTTCCATCTTTCCTGTTCTACGGTTTCGATCATTTCGTTGAATCGTCGCCGGGTGAGAAAGCTGAAATCGCCACCAATATCCTGAACTAAGCTTAGGACGTTTTGAGAACTGTAATTGGTGCTTACTTGGCCATTGTGATCAAGAGTCCGCTCTATCCAACACTTAGCACCCGCTGTCGAGAAGTCAAGCCGAACACTGGATAGCTCTTGGTCCGCACCCACATGTCGGTAGCGTTTGAATTCAGCCGGAGTGTCTACTGAAGTCAGAGGAGCGTACTCCCCGAACAAGCCGAAGTACAGAGCTTGGAAAAGACTGGACTTGCCAGTGCCGTTCTCGCCGTAAATCACAATGGAGTTGGCGTTCAAAGAATGATCAAGTTCTCTGATCCCTCGAAAATTACGTATGGCGATTTTTTCGAGCTTCACGGGATTCTAGACCGACGGACTCGCTCGTCGATGATTCGATTGATTTCATCGATGATCTCTTGCCTGGTGTCAATTCTAGAATACTGAGACAGCGCTGCGATTGTACCCGCTTTATCTTCAATGACTTTTGACAGGTCATTGTCCGAAATGCTAGCTACGGCTACTGTAACATTGTCCTCGAAAGACTTTTGTACATCGAAGTTGAATTTCCCCATACTACCCGTCCTGGAGACATGGTTCTCCCCAGTCAGAGTAGAGCCTTCTTGACTAGCGTTCCAACAGGGTCAGCAAGTCTTTTTTAAAGATGTTTTTTTAGGGAGGGGAAGGGGGAGCCGGCCGGATGGCCGGCGGCCAGGCCGGAGCACGACCCTGAACTGAAAGTCAGTCCCGCCGATAGAGCGGGTTGCTTAACTGCCCAGCCACCTCATTCTGCATCGGAGGAACAACGTGGGAATAGACATCCAGGGTCATTTTCACACTTCGATGGCCCAATCGATCCGCAACAAGCCGAGGATGGACCCCGGCCGAGAGCAAGAGGGTCGCGTGCCCGTGCCTCATTGAATAAAGATTTAGTACTTCATCCAACCCCAGCTCGCGGCTCAGCGGTTTAAAGTGGGCCGCCGAAGGTTGGCGCTGAAGAGCGGTTCTCCGTTTCTGCTGGCGAAGATAAGCTCTTGTTGTTCCCCGAACTGGCGGACCTGCTCCTCTCGGTGCTCGGCCAGATCTTCCAGCAGCCTAATGGCATCCGCCTCGCAAAATACTTTTGCGTAGGCTAGCTTCTCGGCAAGTTCAGAGTTTGCCCTGAAATGCTCTGTGAGTTGACGAAGCTCATCGTGCGAAATTCCCGGGCATAAGTGGAACTCATAGGCGAAATCCTCAACGAGTTTTTCGGTTGGTGGTCTCCTCTCCAGGTACTCCCAGCACTTCTCGTTGTGGTCTGTCTCAAAATGGTCCAGTAAGATTTCCCACACTGTGAACATATGGCAGTATTCGCGTCTTACCGGAAGACCTCCCACCGATCAGCGGTGATAGCTCGGTCCAGGCTATGGAACCCCTGTTCACGGGAAGACCCAACTGTGGAGTTCGGGCTCTTTAAGGCCTTCTTCTCTGCGCAAACGAGATCTCTCGTCGATTGTTTCCAATCGCAGAAGTTCAATACGGTTTATAAGTTCCTCTTCGCGGGGTGCATTCCGGAGCAGCCAGGTTTTTAGGTATCCATAGGTTTCGTGAAGCTTCGGTGGGACAGACTCAACAAGGGATCTAGCGGTGAGCAAAAATCTGTCACTTGATAGCGCGCCTTTATCGAATTTTGAAAGCATAGCACAGATTGCGACGTCCCCCGGCAGATAAGAATACAACGCTAATGAAATGTGATCGTCGATTATCCAATATTTGAGATCAAATAGTGTATCGAGAACCCCGGTAGCCATCTCTGCCATTCGCCCGATCCATTCGGACCGCTGGTCCGCCGAACCCTGCTCAAAAAGAATCGCCCAAGAAGACTTTAGCGACACACCTTCGTAGGTTAACTCAAACTTAAGCATAAAATCAAAGTACTTTTCATAGTCAGAGGTATCAGTTTTCCTGAGCGCTTCCGCCAGGAATTCGTCTCCCCCGGTGCCGCGTCCGGTGATGCATTCGAGGCACAGTTCAAACCAAGGATGTTGGGGACTGCAAGCAACCTCCCTACGAAACCGAGCCCAATCAGCGTTATCGGTGTAGTGGCCTCCGTAACGCCAGAGTGCAGCTGGCTCGCCACAGTATACACATAGGCAGGCGCCAAAAAGAGCCACTCCAATAGCCTCTTCGACGCTATCGACTTCCCCGGAAAGACTGTCGATACTCGCCACCGTTTCAAGTAGCTCGCCAGGAATATCACGTCGGGTCAAGACAACTGCTTCAAGCCAGATTCTATCTTCTCGAAGTTCGCGCAACAGGTCGTGAACCAGCTGGCGTTCCTTACCAGTGAGTTCCTTCCATTTGTCAACCATCTGTGCAAGCGTGTAGAAAGTAACACCGGTACTCGTCGAGCCGAGCAAACGACGTATGAGCTCCTCCCGCTCTTCATAGAAGCTTTCTTCAAGTACAAAGATTAAGTCGATGACTGCTAGAAAGTAGTCGTCCGGGGCCTGTAAAGCGGAAACTGCTCGCTCGATCAAACGAGTCCACTCTTTCAGCAAATCTAACTTTTCGGTTGGTCCAAGGAGATGAAAGCCTTCCTTCATCGCGAACCAGAACTCGGCCGTCTTGATAAAACCAGGATTATGAATTGACCTAAGTATGGGTAGCACGAGGCTCTTAAATAGCTCGGGTGGCACGTCAGAGCCATAGTCTGGATTCTCAAAGGCGAGAAGCTCGTCGAACAGCGCAATGGCGAGGTGTTCTTTTTTTGCCATCTCGGCCAGACCGCTAATGAGCCTGTAGGTCCTTTCGGAGTCAAAATTAGGCCAGCCTTTGGCAGCACCACAGAACGCCGCCACGGCGACAGAGGGGTGTCCATCCGCAAAAATCCGGTCCAGAAAGTTCTCATCGTCACTTCTGTTGATGCAGAGCCAGAGTTTGACGCAGCGTGCCCGGATCAAGCCCTCATCGAAACCTAGCAATCGGCTCGCTATTCTCATTGACAGTTCCGAGGGGTCTCGTCCGAAATACTGTAAAACCGCTGCTGCTCGTTCAGGTGTGAGCCGAACAGGTGTATCCTCTTCTAGTGCTCGGAGAGTCTTCGGAAGCTCAGAATGGTCTTCTGTGAAACCGGCCATCCTAAGCATACTCATTACCTTGCCAAAGGGTAACACTGGTTCTCCATCGATCCATGCAACTCGTGGGATTGAGGTTCTTGTTACCGAAGATACTAATCTACTCAGGTCCCCCCCATTGGGCAGAACGAGCTCCTTTTCGTGTCGAATAATAAACTCGAAACAAAGATCTCGCGTTCCAGGAAAATAGCTATCCATCGCGTCAACCGCCAGTCTAGACAGACCAGACTTGGCATCAGGGTGGGTGAGATTTCCTATGATCCATTCCAGATTTCTAGCTGCTGCTCTCGAAGTGACCGGTGATGCACTGAACAATCCTCGTTTGAGAAAATCCAGCGTCTTCTCCCACAACCTTTTGGTTGGATTGAGAAGAATCGACTGGCAGGCCGCTCGATAGAAAGGCATTGTTAGGTTAAATCTGTCACCGGGAAGAGCCTGAAGGAACTCTCTTCTCTCGAGACTTTCTAGGGAACGCTGCAATTCTATGCCGGGGATGATTTCGGATTCGTACTCGAGCGTCGGTGTGATGTCCCCAGCATCGTCGATCCCACTGTAACTCAACCCTTGACTTTCGGGTACGCCAGGCAGATGGTCTCCCCCTGAGCCCAAGATAAAAGCCAACTCTTTCAAGGCGACCGGGTCTCCTTCGGTTGTAGCCAATGCAAGACCTAAAGCAACCAACTCCATTTCATCCGCGAGCGCCCGGCCGAGAGTTACTGAACTTTCCAGTCCCAGCCTTTCAATGCTGGATCTAGTCCAGTTTCCTTTCAATTTCTCGTGGTTGTGGGCGAGGTGAAGCAAGCAGCCGGGCGGCAACGACAGTTCGCCTGTTCTCAGGAATTCGGAGATTTTCTCACGCCTCACTAAGGGAACACCACCCCGGATGGCGACCTGATTCCAAACATCGACGATGAAAGCCGTAGAACCGGTATCCAGCTGCCTCCAAGAAACACCAGCCAGTAGCATTTCTTCTATAGACCCCGCTCTGGTGATAGCGAGTAACTGACTTTGCGACTGAGTAACAATGAGTCGCTGGTTCGGACCGAGGTTGCTTATTATCACCTCAATCTGTTCGAGAACCCTGCCGGGCTCTGCTACCTCCCGAGCCCCACCGAATGGGTCATCCAGAAGGGCGAGCCGTCGGTCAGTTCTTGAGTGCAGTAAGAACCGAGTCGCAGCATCAGTATCAAAGAATTGTTCGACATTGAACCCTTTTTCTTGAAATTGCGAAGCA
>CAZVVF010000112.1:0-8904 GCA_964630575.1 uncultured Burkholderiales bacterium
CGTGAGTGTCGACTACAACGCCCACCAGAGCTTTCTCTTGGAGTTGAAGTTGGCCGCGCTGCGAACCCTCGACTACGACCACTACGTCTCCTTCTTGGGCGTTCGCGATTCCAACAGAAGGACGCGCGACTATGGGCTGCTGCGGGAGAACCTATCCTCTGACGCTCGCTGCTACTGGGATGTCCGAACCTCGTCTGTGGAAAAGGGTGTGCTCTATTGTGGAGTGTGGGAGCGCTATTTGAGGCTCTTGCAGTTGCCGTTCTTCTTCAGACGAAAACTGATCCAAGAGCTGTTCGAGTGCGAGGACCTGAGCAGCCAATCGGCCCTCTGGTTCCAGAAGTGGCGCGACCGATTCTGGGTCTACGGGCTACGGCTCATTTCTCAGCGATTCGTGTGGCGGTATCTGCTTCGGGAACCGGGCATCGCCTTTGTTCCCAAGGACTTTCCCATTGGGGACTATTTCCTGGAGCGGTTTGATCACCTGGCTCAGAACCATCTGTTGAAAGAGAGTTCCTTCGCCAATCTTCTTTTTCGCGGTAGATTTTCCGAGGAGAGTCTGCCGCTCCACTTGCGCGAGGAGCCTTTTCAAACTCTTCGCGACAACAGCCACAGGATCGAGGTCGTCACGGAGTCACTGGCCGAACACGCCTCCAAGCACAAAGACCGCTACCACGCGTTCTCCCTTTCCGATTTCTCGTCGTACGCCGGTCCTGAGGACTATCGGACCATCTGGCGGTGGGTTCTTCACTCGGCCAAACCCCAAGCGCGGGTTTGTGAGCGCCAGTTCTTGGTGCACTATGACCCGCAGGCACTGTTTCCAGGCCGTCTGACTCGCGATCCCGTGTTGGAGTCAGACCTCGAGTCAAGCGATCGCAGCTTTCTGTACAAATTCGTCTGCGCTCGGGTCGAGCCTTGAGAGTTCTGGTGACCGGAGCCACCGGTTTTGTGGGCGGCTCTGTTGCTCGCAGGTTGCAGCAACGAGGATTCCAAGTGTTAGCCACGGGTCGTGACCGAGCCAAGGGCGAGGCTCTGGGGCTACCCTTTAGGGCAGCCGATCTCGATGACCTCAGCCAGGCTCTGTCTGTTTGTGAGGGCCGGGATGCGGTCATCCATTGCGCGGCCCTGTCATCACCCTGGGGCACACCTGAAGCGTTCCATCGACACAACGTTGTGGTCACCCGGAATCTCCTGAGAGCGCAAGTCCCGAGATTCGTTCACATGTCCAGTGCGGGGGTGTATTTTCAACAGGACAGCCGGCTCGATGTTTCGGAGTCGAGCCCCTTGCCCTGTGGAGGGCAACATCCGTATCTGCTCAGCAAACGTCGTGCAGAAGAGGAGGTGCAGGCCACGAAAGGGTGGGTCATTCTGCGTCCCAGGGCTGTTTACGGACCGGGAGACCAGGCCATTTTCCCTAGGATAGTCAGGCTCTTGCGCTACGGTCTGCTTCCCATTATTGGAGACGGCCAGAATCTCGCGAGCTTGACCTATGTGGAGAATTTGGCTCTCGCTTGTGAGGCGGCGCTCGGGGCTCCATCGGAGGGCCTTTTCAACATCACCGACGGCGATCCCGTAGAGCTTTGGCCACTGTTGTCTCGGGTCTCCGAGAGCATGGGCCTACCACCTTTTCGTTGGCGATTGTCAGAGCCCAAAGCCAGAGTGGTGGCGAGAGCCTTGGAGTCTGTCTATCAGAGATTTTGGCCTCAACGCGAGCCTCCCCTCACACCCTATACTCTCTCGCTTCTGACGTGCAGTCAGACCTTGAGTATCGAGAAGGCCCGTCGAGTTCTTGGCTACCAGCCCAGCAAGGAGACTTGGCTGGCTATCTCGGAGACCCTCGAAACACTATGATCACCGAGTTTGAATGGCTCCAGGCCGGACACTGTCTGTCTCTCGATGCGCTCACGATCAAGGCAGGCCGGTGGCGGGTGGACCGCTACCCGGCAGGCTTTGCTCTCTTCAAACATCCCAAACACGGTTGGGCCCTGTTCGATACGGGATATTCCGAGCATTTCTTTGCCGCCTCCAAGCGTTTCCCTTATCGCCTCTATCGCTTCGCGACACCGGTCACTCTGTTGCCGGGTGAGAGCGCGCGCGCTCAACTGGCCCGGCGCTCGATCAGGCCCGAAGAGATAAAGACACTGTTCCTGAGTCACCTCCACGCCGACCACGTGGCCGGGATCAGAGATTTTCCTCAGGCTGATTTTGTGACCAGTCGGGCCGGTTTTGAGGCCCTTCATTCTCTGCGT
The DNA here is from genome assembly GCA_964630575.1 of uncultured Burkholderiales bacterium. Classification (GTDB taxonomy): domain Bacteria; phylum Vulcanimicrobiota; class Xenobia; order Xenobiales; family JADMJV01; genus JAEXNA01. The sequence goes on from CAZVVF010000112.1 coordinate 2,247, forward strand.
GGCATGGCGGCGGTTCGAGGCGGCTTTCTTCCCGATCTTCTGCCCTCGGATTTTGAACAGCGGACCCGCTGGATCGAGGAGGACCCCGATGTGTGGGGAGACCAGAGTGTTCGGATGGTCGCGCTGCCCGGTCACGCACCGGGTCAATACGGTGCCCGAATCCTCACCGATGGGGGAGAGAAGTTCCTTTGCGCCGACGCCTGTTGGCAGTCCCGAGCCTATCGAGACCTGGTGGACCTGCCGGCCTTCACCCACGCGCTGTTGACCTACGATGTGCCAGCCTTTCGGGAGAGCTTGAGGGCGCTGCATCAGTTCAGCCGCGAGAACCCGGAGGTGGCGATCTATCCAAGCCACTGTTCGGAGGCTTTCCGTTGAGACTTCAGATCCTTGCCATGGGGCACTACCTACCGACTCGGGTCGTGACCACGCAGGAGCTGGCCGCTCCCATGGGCTTGGACCCAGACACGGTCACCAAGCTCAGCGGAATTCACGAGAGGCGCTGGGTGAGCCAGGAGAGCGCGCCGGAGATGGCCGCGCGAGCGGCGCGACAAGCCTTGCGGAACGCTCGTATGGATTGGCAAGACGTCGATCTGGTGATCAACGCCTCGGGCACCCCGTGGCAGGTGTTGCCTGACGGGGCGGCCTTGATGCAGAAGGAGTTCGGTCGAGGGCATTCCGGGTTTTCCATACACAGCACCTGTTTGAGTTTTTTGAATGCACTGGAGGTGGCCGGCTCCCTACTGGAGACCTCGACCTACCGGACGATACTCATCACAAGTTCCGAGATATGCTCCAAAGCTCTCAATTTTCAACAGCCTGATTCGGCCTTTCTGTTCGGCGATGGTGCGGTGGCAGCGGTCTTGCAAAAGTCCCCCTCGGGGAGTGAATCGGAGCTGATCCGCTGTCTCTTTGAGACCCACCCCGAAGCGGCTGATTTTGCCGAGATCCGAGGGGGAGGCTCAAGGCGTCATCCCTCCGACCCAGAGACCGTCCCCGAGGACAACCTGTTTCACATGCGAGGGGCGGCGCTGTTGCGCTATGCTCTCCTTCATCTGCCCCCCTTCTTAGAGAAGCTCTACCCAGGACTCAGCAAGGGAACGGTGGATATCGAACGGATATTTGCTCACCAGGCGAGTCGCAAGGGTAGAGAGTTGTTGGTCGGCTTAGGTTGGCCTGAAGCGATGATGGAGACCACTCTGTCTCACACGGGAAACCTAGTCGCCGCTTCCATCCCGATGGCTCTCTACCAAGCCTATTCGGAGAATCGTCTCAAGCGGGGAAGCAAGATCCTGTTGTTTGGAACCGGCGCAGGATTCTCCATGGGCGGCATCGTGATGCGCTACTAGCAGAGGCGGTTTGAAAGCCTAGATGATGGAGTGAACCAAGCCCCCTTCGGCCTTGAGAGCCGCCCCGTTGGTGGCAGCGCTCAAGGGACTCGCCACGTAAGCCACCAGGCTGGCGATTTCGGATGGCTTGATCAGTCGACCCAGAAGCGACGAGCTACGATGCTCCTGGATGAATTCTTGACCCAACTGGTCGGGAGTTTTGCCTTCGGAACCTTCCATCAGACTACGCATAAAGTCGACGACGCTGTCGGTCTGAGTCGGGCCTGGCAACACGCTGTTGACTGTGACACCCGTTCCTTTGGTGAGTTGAGCTAAGCCGGCAGCGATGGAGAGTTGGGCCGATTTTGAGAATCCGTAGTGGATCATCTCTTGGGGCACCATGATACCGGATTCGCTGGCGATGAAGATCACGCGACCCCAATTCGCCTTGAGCATCTTAGGGAAGTAGTGGCGGGTGAGCCTCACTCCGCTCATGACGTTGACTTCAAAGATCTTCATCCAGTCTTCGTCCGACAACTCCTCAAAAGGGCTCTCCCAGTAGATGCCAAGATTGTTGACGAGAATGTCGACCTCGGGATACTCCGAAGTGGCTTGGGCCACACCTTCGGCGCTTGCCAGGTCAGCCACCAGAGGCAGAGTTTTCCCCCCTATAACGGCTCGGGCCGCTTCCACAGTTTTCTCTGAACGCCCATTGACGATAACTTCGGCTCCTTCACTGGCAAGAGTGCTAGCGATAGCTCGCCCAATCCCTCCAGAAGAAGCCGTGACCAATACTTTTTTATTCTTGAGTTGTAGATCCATAGGCGAATAGTAGTCGATTCTCAGGAAGGGATAAACAAGCTATTGATAAACCGATTGTTTTTGTGGGGAAACAATCGCACGATCTGAATCAGATGGGTCTCTTCGCGGCCGTGATAGAGCAGGGCAGCTTCACGGCTGCTGCTGAGTCCTTGGGAGTCTCCAAGGGATTTGTGAGCAAGAGAGTTTCGGAGCTGGAGAGGCAGCTGGGGGTCGTCTTGCTGCATCGAACGACCAGGCGGTTGTTGCTCACGGCAGAGGGAGAGCGATTCCTCCGCTATTGTCGCGACGTTGTCGAGACCGCCGAAGAGGGTTGGAAGGTGCTGCAGAACCGTGGGTCTTCGGTGACGGGTTTGCTGCGTATCACCGCTCCCATCACCTATGGTCAGCTCTTTCTTCCCTCCCTGATTCAGGATTTTTGCCAGCGCTTCCCCGAGGCTCGGGTGGATCTCGTGCTCGACAACCGAGCGATCGATATTCTCGCGGACGGTTTCGACCTAGCGCTGCGAATTACAGACTATCCACCCAACAACTATGACCTCACAACTCTGGGGTCTATGGAAGACGTCGTGTGCGCGGCCCCCGCTCTGCTGAGCGAGTTCGGCACTCCCGCTACGCCGCAACAGATCAGAAATCTCCCTTGCCTGCTGTATCTCAATCCCGGGAGAATACGCAAGTGGTCTTTCAAGAAGCACCGGCGGGTGGAGTTGGTGGAAGTCGATGGTCCGGCAGCCTACAGTCACCACGGGGCCATGCTCGGTCCGCTGCTGCAAGGTTGCGGGGTGGCCAAGCTCCCCGAGTATTACGTTCGTCAATACATCGAACAGGGGGCCTTGGTGCGCTTGCTACCCGACTTCGAATGCGGGATCATTCCTGTCTATCTGGTTCACCAACCGCCGCAGAGCCAACCACCACGAGTTCGAGAGTTCATTCGCATGGCGTGCCTCGCCCTCGGGGATGGACAGTCTCTCTCAGGACGCGACTAGCGCGCGGGCTAGAAGGAGGTCGACTCGGAGTCTTCCGGAGTGGCTCCCAAACTCTCAACATTGCCGTACAACAGAGCGGTATCCAAATGGCGTTGATAGATACTCGGGTAGTCGTCATTGGGAAGCTCGAGAACCACCCGGTCGGAGGAGCTTTTCAGACAATCCCAGGTGAACTGATTGGAGAGCCAGGCGTACTCAAAAAGAGCGGCGATTATGAGGATTCCTCCCCCCGCCATAACAGGCACACCCAAGGCGGCGACGCTGGGGCTCGTGGCGCTGGCAAAAATGAGGGCTATACCCAAGCCGATCATGCCCAAGTCCCTCTGTAGGAGGCGTTTGTTAGCGGTGTAGCAACAGTCGCAGACGGGCACGTCGATCTTTTGGCCAGTCTGGCTTCTCATCAAGGCCCAAACGGCGACTATGATCCAAGCGAGGGGACCGAGAAAGAGCGAGCATCCAACAGCCCACCGACCGCTTCGCCTCAGCTTGGTCGATCGAGGTTTGGGGTCTTCGTCGCTTCCGCAGAGCAGACATGCATAGGGAAAGCCATAGAGACGAATATTCTCGTATTTGAGTTCGACTTGAGCCATATCTCTCTCTTCCCGGTCGGAGCCGGGACCCCTGTCACGGAAGCTGTGGACCGGAATGAGAATGAGTGGAGCCAGCGAGCCTTTCGATGTGACTCTGCTCTTCTGGGTCGAGGTCATCCAAGTGGATGGATTCTAGGATCTCGGAAAGACACTCTTTGATCATCGAGGATAACCAGCTGAGGCGTTCCTCGATGGCTGGTCCCTGAATGATCCGAAAATGGCTCAGGTCGAGCGCCAAGCCTTCGGCACTCATAACGGTGGCCACCCCTCGATTGAGGATCGGGGGGGCCATGGTTGTGAGGTCGACACCATCCTTAACAAGGGTCACGACTCCAGGGCTGACGTTTCGGGTCCTGACCCCTATGACGGCAAAACAGCGTCTGGAAAAGTCTGAGTCTTGGGTGAGTCGATAGGGCTTTGCTTTCTTGTGCCAACCGGTTCCCGTAAATTCGCCTTCCACCACATACTTGAGCGTGGCCTCGGACCTTGTTGGCGGGGACAGATTATGGGCCGAGGGCTCATCGCAGACCAGATAGATGTCCATCAGATTGGCTCGGCGATGCTGCTTGGTCGAGAGGATGCTCCAACGTTTGCTGACCGTTCGACCGAACATACTCGGTGGTAGCGAGCGCTCGTTGAGTTGAATGTCTGCCGGAGCGTGCCGACAGCGGTCGAAGACGGCTCGCGAATCTTCGTCGAGGGCATCTCGGCTCCCCCGCATGAGGGCTCCGATGTCCGTGTTGGCCGTTTTGAAAGCCCTGGAAGCGGCTTGCGCGATCGTTCGACGCATCTCGAAACTCGTTGTGAAGTCTCCATCCAGGGGACGAACTTTTTGGGTCTGTTCGGACTCCTCTCGGCTCAGCCATCGTTGTCCCACCCAGGCGTCCTCATCCTTGACTCTCACTTCAACCCAACTGGAGCCTCGCGCTAGGGTCGTGTTGATGCCAATGGCCAAGTCTCTGAGTGAGCGTTCGTGGGTAGGGTGGTCTGGGGCCATCAAGTAGCTCAAGATGTGGCGCAACTCGTGAGAGTTCGGAGCGGTCCCATTGTGATTGATCCGTATGGTCGATGTGGTGAAGTGGGTCTCGATCTTGCTGGCCCCGGAAACGATAGCCGACTGGATCACCTTGAGCAGGCCAAAGTGGGGTTTGGGAAGTTGAAACTTCTCGAGTTTCGGCAACGCCTTGGCCAGGTCGATGGTAAACACGCCGCTGGAGTTCATGGTCCCTTCGGAGCGAAGACCATCCAGTACGGCGAGCAGTTCGTTGGAGGTTTGTGTGTTTTCAGTCTCAGCCACGACCGATCCCTTCTGCGGGGAGGCGGGCGGTGCCTTTTGGGTTGAGCCGTTTCGCTTCAGGACCAGATGGTCGACTTCAGGTCGAGGACCACTCTCATCCTAGGTTTCCGGCTCAGCTTGGCCCCTGCTATGACGGATAGTCATAGAGATCGACTGATGCGAAACGCAGGATCGCGGCAATCTGTCTACCGTTAGGCATGGAAAGGGACGGGATGAAGCTCACATCGCCCTTACTTTTGAGTGTGTCCAGGCAGACTCGCTCGACGAGTTCTTCGGCGTTGGGCTGCCCCTGTTCTAAAGAGCGTAGTTGGCGGCTTTCGGCCGAGTAGGAGCCCCAGAGAGTGGCATCTTCGGCGACCAGAAGGTGGTCCACCATTCCGGCACCTGCTGCCTGCAGACAAGCTTGCAGACCGGCGGTACTTCGTCCCTGGTTCAGACCGGACCGATAGCGTTCGAGAAGATTCTCTAGTCGTTGCTTGATGGGTCCCACCAGTTTTTCTCGGCCAGCTTCCTCTAACTCTTTGACAGACATTCTTTCTGTACTTCCATGGATGGCTTGGCTAAGAGTGTGTGGGTAGCGATCGTGCTTGCGATACTCAGCGACCACGTAATCGACTCCGGCCAACACGAGTGTCGCACCTTTGCTATCGAGAAACGACTCAACCGAACGGGCCAGCGAGCGCAGCCATTCCTCTAAAGCCAATTTTCGGTTCTCTTCCATTCCCATGCCTGGACGGTGATAGACATCTGGACAAGGTCCGTTCTCGTGATGAGCGGCGGCTTCGGAACCGCCCGATGCCATGACCTCTTGCAAGGATTCAGGAAAACCTTCCGGGAGAAAACTCTTGACGCCGTGAGCGCTGAACTCCAAAAGCTGCGCCCCGTTGAGGTTCAGATTTAGGATGTAGAAATCTTCTTGCGCGACAGCTTTGAGGAGGGGCCTCACATGAAAGTGACCTCCCACAACGGCACGATCCTGAACAGAGAAGGGCAGTTGGTAGAGGCGGCTTGACCCCCCCTCGAGATAAACGGCTAAGCCCTCACTCTGATGGGACCAGAATGGGCTGTTATTGAGGAGTTGCTTACCTGGTTTGAGGAGCGATTCTATCTCTTCTTCACGAATATTCCGGTGGCCGAGGGCCACTTCGGCTGTTTGTATGAGGTTCTTGAAACGGGTCGCGCCTTGACGGCTGCTAACACCAGAAGAGGATGTCGACATCAGGAGGCTCACGCACGTTTCCGATTGCACTTTGGAGAGTTCGATCACGGCATTTCGACTGAGGGAGGTTACGTTCATACTGGAGGATCTTCTTTCTTTTTCTGGTCCAACTGGAGTCGGTCGCCTTCGGGGAAGCCCCATCGTGGCTTGCCAACTTGACTCACAAAGCATACCTCTTTGCTCCCCGGGGCACAGGAAGCATCGGTACTTCTAACTGAGTATTGGTGTCCTATTCTTCGAGCCAGGTTTGGTAAGGCGAGATCCTCTCCACAGCCTTCGTCGCTTCAGGACCTGTGACCACCGCGCGAACCTCAAATTGGCCTCCATCGGCGAGCTGCTTCAGAAAGGAGCTGTTCTCCTCAAAGAAATCCCGCGAGGTCCTGTAGCCTGGTTGCAAGGTTTCGATGTTATTCCAAGTGCGC
>CAZVVF010000113.1:0-8895 GCA_964630575.1 uncultured Burkholderiales bacterium
GGCTATCTGCTCCGCGCCCATGAGATCCTACCCAAACAAGGTTCGAAGCAGCCCTGGAGACTGCATCAGAGCTACCTCCACGACCTCGTCCAAACCGAGTTCGGCGCCATTCGTGACGGAGTGATGACCTTTCGCTGAGGGGTCTTGAGCGCCGTTCTCAGGACTCACCGCTCTCGCTGGCCTCAGGCAGCAAGAGGACCGCGCCAACGAAGAAGCAGAGAGCTCCCTGTAGCGTGAAGGCTAGGGCCAGGCGTCCCACCTGCGAATCCACGGGACCCGGCAAGTAAACCGACAGCAGCGCTGAGGCCATAAACCCTAGACACCCTAGGAAATTGATGACTCCGATCCACCAAGAAATATCGCGGGGGCGAAACGCCCAGTGAGCATGGCAGGTCTCCACCAAAGCCAGGTAGCCGGAGAGCAAAAACAAGACCGACCCAACCAGATTGGGACCCCAGATAATCAAGTCCGAATCGAGCCACGACAATCCGGGGATCATCGCGTCAAAGGTGTTGAAATTGAACAGAATGGTCCCCACAAACTGAGTCAAACACGAGAGCCATCCGATGTCTCTCAGGTGCCAACGGAAAAATGAAGTCTTGGCTTCCCTCGCCTTGAGCACCTGAATGAGCTGCAAAAGGGCGGCTGTTGTGAAGGGGATCGAGCCGGCGAAAAACACCGCGTTGACATCGCTGGGACTCAGCTGCCAAGACTCGGCCCAATGGGGGGCCAGGCTCAGAACACTCGCTGCGGCGAACAAGGCCGAACCCAAGGCGAAGATAATCCCGATCCACCAATTGAGACTCCCGAATGAAAGCAGGCCCCAACTCTGGATTCGCCAAAGACCTGACCCAGATCGGTCTTCTGGATTTGCGATACCCTTGCGGTGATGACGCGAACTCCACACCGACGGGACACCATTCTTAAAAACGATCCTTCGTGTGATAAAGGGCCAAGGCCCTATTTCGCTCTGTGATTCAGCCAAGGGACTGCAAACTACTCGATGAGTCTGTATTCCCCTCGTCTACGGCTCCTGTTCCTGGAGTTCCCTCCAGCAGGATATCAGCCGCTTTCAGTCATATTAAGACTTATCCCAGGGGGGTCGGTATGTCTACAACCCAGAGGCTTTTCGCCTTAATTCAAGAGATTGAAGCACGGCCGGGTCAGACCGCCAAACGACTGGCTGCACGCTTCGATGTTTCTGAGCGCACTATCCAGCGCGATGTGGATGAGAGGCTCCCCTCACTGGGAGTCGTCGTGGCCAATCGGAATGGCTACCGTTTTGAACACAAACCTTTTCTCAAACCTCTGCGTTTGAATCGCAATGAAGTTATGGCTCTCATCCTGGCTCAACAAGTGGCGGAACAGCACTTGGACCAGGAGGTCACGGACGCCCTGCGGTTATCAGTCGACAAGATACGGCGAGAGTTCTGCGCGCAAGACCGAATAACAGCCCAAAAAGTGGAAGAGCGAACAATCGTAGATCCTGGACCCGCAACAGCGAGCGACCTCCTCCAAACCACCATGTCATCACTCAGCGAAGCCGTCACCCGACAACAAGAGGTCAGCTTTGACTATCAGGGCCGAGATGATGACGACACCGAACGCAGATTCGTGGAACCGCTAGGACTTTTCTTTAAGCAAGGTCGATGGTACTTGTACTCTTTTGACCAAAATCGCCAGGATTTCCGCACCTTTCGGCTGGGACGCATGACAAACCTAGAACTCAGCTCCAAGCGATTCGAGGCCAAAGCGAAATTCGACGCTGAGGCCGCGTCCTTTCACAAATGGGATATCGCCGAAGGAGATCCTGTAGAATTTTGCCTGGAGTTGAGTCCAAGTCTGGCTCGCTGGTTCGAGGAGAACAAACCTCATCCCACAACGAAAGTGAAGGGCACAAGGGCCACGCTGTCGGTCACCGATCCAGCTGCCTTTTTGCGCTGGTTTGCATCCCTCGATGAGGCAGAATTGGTCGCCCCTAGCGCCTACCGAGAAGCCCTGCGAAACAGGCTCTTGATGATGGCGCAACGCTACTAAGGCCTCCCGCGCTCCAGAATTCACCCTTTTACCCAATTTTTTTTTCGACTACGACAGAATTTGACGTAACCAAGCTTTATCATCAAAGCAATCCCGAAACCACTCTGTGAGAACAGGACACAACGCTATGAAATTCCAAGAATTCTTCAAGAAAGCGACAGGCTTCGGCCCGTTTCCTTATCAAGCAAGCCTTGCCAACGCCGACATGAGCCACATGGCTTTGGCTGCTCCGACCGGCGCTGGAAAGACCGCTGCTGCCATCATCGCTTGGCTTTGGCAACGCCAGCAGAATCCCAAAAAAACACCAACACGCCTCATCCTTTGCGAACCGCAGCGCACTCTGGTGGAGCAGACTTACAATGTGGCCAAAAGCTGGCTCGAGAATCTCGACCTCATCGCCGAGCACGATTCTCAAACCGACCTCTACAACAAAAATACAAAAAAGGTCAGTATCCATGCGATGCAAGGTGGATTCATCGATGAGAAATGGGAACTCTGCCCTGAACAACCCGCTATCATCATTGGCACGCAGGACCAATTGCTCTCAAGGGCCCTCAACAGAGGGTATGCGATGAGTCGTTTTCGTTGGCCGATCCATTTTGGGCTCTTTCACAACGACTGCCAATGGGTCTTTGACGAGATTCAACTCATGGGGCCGGGGCTTACGACTTCCGCCCAGCTGCATGGGCTGCGCAACAAACTTGGAACCATCGAGCCCGCTCACAGCCTTTGGATGTCAGCGACGCTCCGCAAAGACTGGCTAAAAACCGTCGACCACCCTATAGACGGTAAGCACAATCTAACTATCCATCCCTTTACCGCAGCCGATGAGGAGAAGATGGCTCAAAGGCTGCAAGCTAAGAAGCCACTCTTTCCTCTCCCAGTCAGCTTGAACGGTGGGGGGAAGAAAGATGTTGAGCCTTATCTGAAAGAGGTGGCAGAGCTAGTCATCAATTTGCACAGAAAAGGGCAGTTCACTCTAGTTATCTTGAACACGGTTGACCGAGCTAGGAGCCTCTACCGCAAATTGAAAAAATCTCTCGACAAGCAAACTCTCTATCTGCTTCATTCCCGATTCAGGCCGGTTGATCGAAACAAAATCCTGGAGAAGATTCAGGTTCCCGATATCGACAAAATCGTCATCTCAACTCAGGTCGTGGAAGCCGGTGTGGATATTTCTGCCGACATCCTGATCACCGAACTCGCCCCTAAAGCATCCATGATTCAGCGCTTCGGTCGATGCAACCGGAAGGGCGAGCAAGACCACGCTGAGGTGCATTGGATCGACCTAACCGACGAAAAGGCAGGTGCTCCGTACTTGATGGAAGATTTGGAGCGGTCTCGAGATTTCTTACAGACACTAACTCAGGTGAACCCTGGTCAGTTCTTGTTGGACTTGGGAGAAGAATGGCCACTCTACGACACCCTTCGGCGCAAAGACCTACTCGAACTTTTCGACACCACCTCAGACCTCTCTGGCCTCACTGTAGATATTGGTCGTTTCATTCGTGACGGTGAGGATCGGGACGTATTCTTATTCTGGCGAGACTGGTCGGGGCTAAAGCCCTCCTTGGACTTAAATGTCCCAACCAGCGGCGAGCCAGCCAAAGGGGAACTTTGTCGGGTCTCGATCGTGCAAGCAAAGAAAGCTGCCGAAAAAACGGACCTCTGGCACCTGGATGATCTGGAAGGCAACGTTGGGTCATGGCGGAGCATTCGCCCCCGCGACATCACTCCTGGAAAGACCTATCTCCTGGCCGCCAAGAGCGGGCACTATACCAACGATGAAGGCTGGTCTCCAGGATCCAAAACCAAAGTAGTGGTCCCCCCTCCAAAAGACCTCGATCACTCGCCATTTCCCAAAATGGCCAGTGACCCGCTCTCCTCGGAACGCCAATGCAATCTGAGCCTGGAAGACCACACCTTGAACGTTTGTGACGAGCTAGAACTGTTGCTCAGCACAAGACCAGTGGAGGACAGGTACAGAAAAATACTAGAGGAAGCAGCCCTTTGGCACGACATTGGCAAAGCGCACCCCGTCTTTCAGGACACCATGCACCGAGGTAGCGCTCCAGACGATGGAACACTCTGGGCTAAGTGTGTAGGCAAAGCCTTTCATTCCCAGCGCTACTTCCGCCATGAATTTGCCAGCGCATTGGCCGCGCTAGGGCAGAGCCAGTTGGACTTCCTCTCCATCTATCTCATAGCGAGCCATCACGGGAAAGCCCGACTATCCATACGAGCCTTCCCGGACGAAGAAGCCGAGTTCGTTCTCGGGGTTCAAGACCAGAGTGTGCTACCGCCCATCCATTTCAAGAACTTGAAAATTCCTAGTACGGTCCTTACCCACGAGGTCCTGGAGTTTGGTCGAGATTCCTGGCAGGACCGATGTCTCAAACTACGCGACAATCCCGCACTTGGACCCTTTCGAATCGCCTATTTAGAATCGCTCCTTCGTGCTGCCGACGTACGCGCTAGCATCAAAGAAAAGAGAGAGGCTATCAATGTCTAAAGAATCCCTTCAACACATACATCAACTCAGAGGCTTGCAATCAGAACCGCTCTCATCATACCTCTCGGCACTCGGTGTACTGAGGCTCGTGACTGAGCAGGTCGATAAAAACGCTACGGGATGCTGGAACGACAAGTTCTTCGTTCTTCATACAGAACTAAACAGAGACGAACTTGAACATTTCTTCCTGGAGCGGTATCAACCTACACCGCTAACCAGTCCTTGGAATGGAGGGAGTGGATACTACGAAAAAGACAACAAGGCCGCAATCCAATCCATTCTAGAATCGGACTCATCACGCTTTGCCGCTTATCGCCAAACCATCAAGCTGGTCAAGGCGATTCTCAAGGGGTCAAATACAAAGCAAAAGCCGGAGCGGGAGCAAAAAACCGAACTATTCAAAAGGCTTAGAGCGAGGCTCGATGACCACAGCCTTAAGTGGCTCGATGCGACAGTTGCCCTGGGAGAAACTGATAGTAAAGGAAATACAAGTGCCACCTACGCCCCCATATTGGGTACTGGAGGTAACGACGGCCGGTTAGAATTCAGTAACAACTTTATGCAAAGGTTGGTCGAGTTGTTCCTGAGCCCAAAAGCAAAGCCCAAGCAAAATCTGGAACTCCTCGGCTCTGCCCTCTTCGGTGAAGTCGGCCGGTTTCTAGGCAAAAGCCCAATAGGCCAATTTGACCCAGGTTCTGCAGGCGGAGTAAATCTGACCGTGGGACTAGAGGGCAACGCCGCAGTAAATCCCTGGTACTACATCCTCATGATTGAGGGAAGCCTCACACTGGCCACGGCAGCGGTGGGCCGCTTCCGAGGAAGCTTTCAAAATGGGGGAAGAACTGGAAGTTCCTTTCCCTTCACAGTAAGCCATCTTGGTTCTGGAAACGGTAAGCTTGCCCCCGAAGAGGCCAACCGTCATGAGTTGTGGGTGCCTTTATGGAAAAGGCCAGCGTCGTTCGCCGAGGTACAATATCTGTTTGCTGAAGGACGAGCGCAAAATGGTAAAATGCAGGCAAAGAATCCCATCGAGTTTTCTCTAGCCTTGGCGAGCTTTGGAACTTCGCGTGGGATTAGCGGATTTACGCGCTACGCGTTCTTGCAGCGCAACGGTAAGAGCTACTTCGCAACCCCACTCGGCTATCATCCTACGGGAAGTCGGGATGGAGCCTCTTTGATACGAGAGGTAGAACGTTGGTTTGCAAGCTTCAGAGGAGTCCTGGCGGCTCACGCCGCTGGAGCTCGAAGCCTTGTGAATAGATACGATTCTGCAGTGATGGAATACCTCAAAACCGGCCAACAACTCGGGTTTACTAGAGTGATGGAAAACCTAGGTCTGCTGCACCAATATATCAGCCGAAATGAGAAGTTACGCGAAAAGATCAGACCTTTCCCACAACTCTCCCCTGAATGGGCCAACGAAGCCAACGACGGGAGCATCGAATTTCGTCTCGCTCATAGCTTGGGAAGCCTCGGTGACAGCGCGGCCGATCCGACCTCCACCATAAGAGCCCAACTCAGCCCTTACAACCCCAATTCCCAAAAATGGGATGAGGTTGGCTACATCCCCCGCTGGGTCGGCCGCGACCTTACCGAGCGAATGGCCAATCTACTCGAGCACCGTCTACGGGTGGCCCACGGAAGCCCGAAATTACTGCGTGGCGGGCCGGCGTCACCCATTCGCGGCTCAGTAGGAGCCAGCCCCCACGATATCGCCGAGTTCATTGCTGAAAATCTGAACGAGTCACGAATGGAGCGCTTGCTATTCGGCCTTGCCCTTGTCAAACCGCCTAGAAACAGGCCTCGCGACGAGAATTGGGGGACCGGATTTTTGATACCTCAGTACATCATTCCAAAGCTAGCACTCCATCAAGGCCCGAGCCTTCCGCAGAGCGCGGATGACGATGTAGCCAACAGAAGTCAAGTGATGAGGGTGTTCGAACAAAATATAGACTACAGGACACCACCGCCAGCCATTCCGCGCATGCTGTATTCAGGCAAAGTCAAATCCGCGCTCAGAGAAGCTAGACGTTTCCTTCTCTCTCGACCACTCGTTCTGCCCGAGGACCTCACGAACTTAAAACTCCTGGGTCACCTGCAGGCGCGAAGACTAGCAGCAGCCCTACTCTTTCCGATCTCTACTTCAACCTATTTCCATTTGGCTAAACACCTTATCGATATCAACAGAACCCAATACGACTCAATAGAAGAAAGTGAACAAAGCTATGTATAAGAATCTAGAAAACGAATCTCGGCTTTTGCTCGAGGCTGACCTCAAACCGATTCAGGGACAAAGATTCCAACCTACCGGATTTCCCGACTTGGGACACGCTGAGTTTCCGGATGCGGAGGGCGTAAATCATCTCCTTGTCGAGTCTGCCCAAAGCATGGCCAACAGATTGGAAAATGCAATCTGGGACGAGGGCAAAGGCGAGTTGCTCGAAGAGCTGAGGGGAATGCCATACGTCAAAGCCCAAATCAAAAACTTGGGTGAAACGAATTCCATTCTAGAAGCCCATCGGCTCAACAGCCCTTACTTTGTGGACGAACTCGAGAAGACCATCATCCATGAACTCGGCGACTGGAACAAGAAAATCAGACCCCATATTCCTTCCCTGGCGAAATACTTGCTCAAACAAGACCCAAACAGCTTGATCCACGGTATCTTTTTCTCCAACATCAAGCCTGGAACTCTTCGGGTACCGCGCCTGCTTTCAGGATTTATCGAGGCTGAAGAAGTCAATCAAGTGGCCAGTGGAGGAGTCAAATTCGACAGATTAGACGCGCAAGGTCCCGCCAAGGACGGGAAGGGACACGTGCCTTTTCACCGAGTGGAATACACTGCCAAAAAGATCACAGCCTACTTCAACCTTGACCTCAACCAACTACGCAGTTTCGGCCTAAGTGAATCAGCGGAGAACTTTCTAATCACCCTGGCCTTGTTCAAAGTCCGCCGCTTCCTAGACTTCGATCTCAGACTTCGTACAGCCTGCGATCTCGAAGTGCGCAGCATCACCTCAACGCGCCCCGAGGACTTTGAGTTACCCACACAAGATGAGCTTGCCTCCCGTCTCAAAACCCTGTTAAAAACACTGGCGAGCACCGGTGAGTTCGCCAATCCCGCTGTTCTCGAGGTCAGCGTCCAATGATTCGTATCGACCTCCATTTTTTGGCGGGTCGCTTCCACGCAACCCCTTGGGGTCGCCATGTAAATGAAGGTGAGCCGGAATGGCCACCGTCGCCATGGCGGCTCTTGCGGGCTTTGGTTTCCTCGTGGAAGCGAACAGCCCCCGGGCTGAGTGAAGACCAAGTCCAGAATGTTCTGCAAAAATTGACAAAGCCACCCAGCTTTCACTTGCCGCCTGCCGTAGCCGGACACACCCGACACTACATGCCGCAAATGACCAAGAAACTTCTCGTTCATGACCCCTTCATTGCTATTCAACGCAACGCAGAGGGTAAGCCGAACCCCCTAGCCATTGTCTGGGAGGATGAGACTCTCGAACCTCAGCAAGAAAGCGTTTTGGCAACCCTACTCCGGGGACTGAGCTACTTCGGACGCGCCGAATCCTGGTGTGAAGCTCGGTTGAATCCTCGTAGCATAATCCCGAACTCACTACCGACGCGTGAGAGCGATCTCATAGAGAACGATGGGACTCTACAGAACCTTCTCTGCGCAGAGCCAGGCATCACAATAGAGCAGCTTATGGTAGAAACATCTGAACTCCAAAAAAGTGGCTACAATCGACCTCCAGGATCTGTTTTTTTGTCCTACAGGAATGACAAGGCCGCTTTAAGCGCCGGTCTTCAAAAATACAAACGCCCCTCCAAGCCAAAGCATGCAGCAGTGTACTTGATGCAGGCGAGCGTCTTACCGAAGCCAGAAGAGATGATCAACATAGCGACCTGGAGTCGGATCGCGGTAAACGGACGGTACGGCCAACAAAACGACGGGAGTCCTTCATCCTGCTTCACCGGCAAGAAGGAAGGAGCTGCGAGACGGGACCAGCACCAACACGCCTTTTTCTTTGCTGAGTCCAGTACGGTTCGGCAGAACGGCGAGTTGGATCGGTTGATCATCTACTCCCAAGAGGGATTCGGAGAACGTGAGGTCAGAGTCCTACAGAGCCTTAGGTCCATGCCCGATTATCGGCGACGGTCTCAACAGAAAAACCGATCCGTGAAAAGCCGAATTCGCTTAACTCCATTGGCCTTGCTAAACGAGCAAGAAGCTACAAGAGAGTTTGGAGTGTCAAGAGTCTGGATTTCGAAAACGCCCTATCTCTGTGGACGCCATCCTAAGAAGCACCGCGATCACCCTTGTCACCAGGTTCAACGGGAGTGTG
>CAZVVF010000114.1:0-6591 GCA_964630575.1 uncultured Burkholderiales bacterium
CTCAGTTTGTGGCCTACTTCTCTTGGTCCAACCTGGGCCTCATTACGGCGGTGAGCGGAGCGGACTTGCTCAAGTCGTTGGGTATCTCAGGGCTCTTCTTGTTGTTGGCCCTGCTCGTGGTGGGCGGTGGGATCAACCTGCTGATCGGCAGCGCATCGGCCAAGTGGGCCATCCTGGCACCAGTGTTTGTTCCCATGTTTATGCTGATGGGATTTTCACCGGAGTTGGTGCAGGTGACCTATCGAGTTGGCGATTCGGTGACCAACGTGATCTCTCCGTTGTTGCCCTACTATCCGATGGTCATTGTCTTTGCCCAACGCTACCAGCCCGAGATAAGATTAGGGACCTTGCTCTCCATCATGCTTCCCTACTCTGTGGCACTGGGTCTCGCCTGGTCTGTGATGATCGCTGGCTGGGTTCTGCTGGAACTTCCCCTGGGACCGGGGGCCCCTCTGACCTACCCTTGAGTTGCCAGAGGTCGAGTCTTTGTCGTCGGTCAATGAACCTGAATGTAGTCTTGTCCACTCGGGCGCAGCAGCCCCTTGTCTTGCGAGCCGGCCTGAAGATCGCTGATCTGAATTTTGAGAAGTCCATGGTCGGTGCTCCCCTCAAAGGCCTCGACCCAGAGACTCGCCTCTGGGTCGTCTGCCCAGACAAAGCGCTTGGGGTTGTTGCTGTGGGGCGAGAGTTGGCCGTCACGAAGGTGAACAAATCGGTGATCGTGCCAGGTGAAAAGGCGAAATCGAGTGGGCCTCACATCGGATTTCTGGTAGCTACCGATGACGAAGACCTGGCCGTCATTGGTTCGGTAGGCGGCCTCGATCGCTCCCCCGTCGAACTCGCCTAGGAAGATGAATTCCTGAGCCTCCTTTGACCCCTCCCATACGATATTGCCGCGATCGTCCATCATGACCATCTGCCCTAGAACGACGCCGTCGCGTTGGAATTCTCGCAATCCGATCCATTCAGAATGGCCATCTCCCTCTATGTCCACGGGGTGCTTGCTGAGCAGTTCTTGGGCCGAGAGTGAATGGAGCGAGAGAAGCAGAAACAGGAACAATAGGGTTTTCATTTTTTCTCTTTCTTCGATCTCAGAAACGATTCCTTACCGGTTTTAGGATGGAGAATTCGCAGCACGGCAAGAACGCCGGTCACAGCTCTCGAACCGATCAAAGGGGCTTGAATCCTCGGAGTCCAAGACCGTTCGATGACTATGACATGCCGATTTCAAGTTTTTGTCCTCTTTCTGCTCACAGTGGCATCAGTCGGAGCACAGCCATATTATACTCGGGAAGACGATTCTCAGGGACTCTCAGACTACGCTCAGTTCAAGGCTTCCCTTCGTGGAATGGTGGAACTCATCGACCGTAAGATGGGATTCGCGGGGGACATCGAGGTACGGGTACGCCACCTCATAAGCGTTGAGTCCGGAGAGAGCGTCAAGGGGGTAACCCTCTTCATCCCTGCTGGTGAGAATGACCCTCTCATTCTGTTGCGCACCATCGACGCCGATGAACTGCCAGCGGTTCTGGAAGCCCTGGCGATGTTTGCGGACAAGATTGAGACGTCCAAACCAGAGCCCGATATGAGAGCCTACTACGTCACTCGTGGAGAGATCGGCATCGGTGTCAAGTATTACGGGAAATGGAAAGGCATCATCACAACCGACGGGATCACTCGGACGTTTGGCACGCGTACCTTTTCCAAATTGAAGGCGAAGTTGGAAGCCGCCGCTCAATACCTTTGAGCAAAGGGCCTGCGGACTCCAGCCTGCACTGAGTCCGCATCAGTCCTTAGGGGTACAAAACCCTATCGGACTTGCTGAGGGCCTCTACGATATCTTTCATAGTGCAGACCTTCCCTACCCGAAGCGAATCTTCCAACTGAAAACGTTCGACGCACGAACCGCACAGCAGAATCTCGACCCCCAAGCCCTCCAGCAGTTCTAGGCCCAGCAAGGTGGGGGAGTTTTCGCACGCTAACTTGACTCCATCGGTGTAGAGGCAGATGGTCGAGGGCCTCAACTCTTCTCGCTCCATGGTGTGCAAGAACTTGTCGAGCATCTCTTCTGCGAACGAGAGATCCTCGGGGGAAACAGAACCTAAATAGGTTTTACTCAAAACGACAGTCGTCACAGGGCCGGTCCTTCTCTATTCATATCTGATTTGAGACTCGCTGAGACTCATTCTATGGGTTTGCTTTGCGGAAGTGGGGCTCCTTCGTAGGAGTCGGCAAAGGATCGATAACGGATTTTGGGGATCGTTTTGCTCTGTCCCAGAAGGCCCGATGAGGCGGCCTGTCACAGTTTCGGGGATGAGAATTGTCCTCTTCGTTCTGCTGCTAGGAGTCCTCGCTGGACCGGTCTGGGCTCAAGGTCAGGCCGCGCCGATTTGGGAGGCCGGGACCACGTCCCAAGGGGAAGCCATGCGTCGGCTTCTGCAAGCCGACCCACTGCATCGATCGCTTCCGGCGAGCATCAACAGTCTTTACCGATTGCCACGAGACCTACCGATCATCTACACCGAAGATGGGAAGGTGAACGCTTCTTACACTCCGAGCCAACACAAGATCGTTGTAAGCTATGATTTGGCGGCTTTTCTTTTGAAGTTCTTTCGCTCTCGCGGGGTGGCTGACCCCGAGCAACGCACCCGAGAGACGGTCGCCTTCATTCTGCTACACGAGATCGCTCACGCTCTGATCGGGGAGTTGCAGCTGCCGGCTGTGGGCCGGGAGGAAGACGCTGCAGATGAACTGGCCACATTGTTGGCTGAGCAGATCCTAGGGGACCAGGGCGTGCGTTCAGCCCTGACGGCCGCTCAATGGTTCCAGTTGATGTCAAGCTCTCAGACTGACATGAGGGCTCTGCCGTTTTGGGATGAGCATTCTCTCAACCGCCAGAGGTTTTTCAAAATTCTGTGCTTGGTCTACGGGTCTAATCCAGCCGGCACGGAGTCTATCGTTAAGCCTTTGGTACCCTTGACGCGCCTGATGTCGGCAGAGAAGAGCCACCCCGACAAAAGGCGCCGTTGGCAACGCCTGTTGGGGAGTCATCGACGAGACGGTATCGGGCCGAAACTCCATCAGGTTTACCCCAACCCTCTGGAACCCCGGAGTCTGACCCTGGAGAGGGTCTCGAACAACGGGGCCTTGATGTCTGTGACCGATCTGGTCAGGATTCGCGGCTTTCAAGAGATGATAGGCTATCTCAACGGGACGTTTCGATTGCCCAAGAACCTCTTTGTGAACTATCGCGACACTGATGTGGCCATGAATCTCTTCCTTCCGTTGACGGGCAAGATCGTCCTCAGCCGTCAGTTCTTCGACTCGGCCGAGAAGCGACTCATGGGGTTGAACCCGCAACAGCGACAAGAAACCATGCGAGCGTTGGAGAAAGTCTCGTTGCTTCAGGAGTTTTCTAGGGGTCTGATCGCCGACGCCGATCTGGCCATCACAGGAGAGCCCGAGGCGGCGGCCGCTGAGCTGACAACCCTGATGATCGTCAGCGACCCGAAGTTGCGCCCTCTGGCCGTTCCTTTGTCGCGTTGGTTCGACGCCTTAGCCCGGGAGAAGGTCAACGTCTTGCAGCTGAAATACTGGAGCGAGTCGGCGCTGGACCAGCAGAGTTACTACGATCTCTTGGGCTATCTCTACTGCACGGACCCGAGTGCCTATCCCCAGGCTGCTCGTCTCATTCCGGCTCAGAGGTTGCAAAAGATGGCCTGGGAACTTCCGCAAAAGAAGTTGCGCTGGAAGCGACTGTTGGAACCCTTCGCAGGACCGTTTTGAGATCGGATTCTACCGGCTCAAGATAGCAGGGTCTGCCGGGTCTGTCCGCATATAGTGGCACTATGGTCTCACTTTGCTTTGTGTGTCTCGGAAACATCTGTCGCTCTCC
Source organism: uncultured Burkholderiales bacterium (assembly GCA_964630575.1). Taxonomy (GTDB): domain Bacteria; phylum Vulcanimicrobiota; class Xenobia; order Xenobiales; family JADMJV01; genus JAEXNA01. Next base: position 3,896 of record CAZVVF010000114.1, read on the forward strand.
AACCGCCGAAGGTGTGATGCTCCACCTTATCGAGGAGAGGGGGCTCCAGGACCAGATCAGGGTGGACAGTGCTGGGACGGCCTCCTATCACACCGGAGAGCCCGCGGACCGTCGTTCGGCTCAAGCGGCCGAGAGGAGAGGGATTCATCTGCCGAGTCGAGCGCGACAGTTCAAGGCTGAGGACTTCGACCGTTTTGACTACGTCCTAGCTTGCGACAGCAGCAATTTTGGAGACCTCCAGGCGCTGGCTCAGGGCGGGAACGAAGAGAAGCTGTTTATGCTCTTGGATTTCGACTCAGAGAATCCCAAAGGCTCCAGTGTTCCCGACCCATACTACGGTGGAGGCAATGGATTTGAGCTGGTTCTGGACCTCTGCCAATCGGCTTGTAGCAAACTGCTCGACCACATCGTGGACGAACACGACCTTTCGCCTCGGTGAGGCGCTCTATCGAGCGCTGTCTGGGGCTGGCGGTTCAAGATGTTCGCTCTCTCCCAGGCGGCGATATCTGCGATGCCTTTGCCGTTACCTTAGAAAACGGCGAGAGGCTCTTTGTGAAGAGGCGTCCAGGCGGACCGCCAGAGATGTTCCCCGCTGAAGGGCGCGGGTTGCAGTGGCTCGCTGAGACTGGAACTCTGAGGGTTCCCCAGGTCTTGGCGGCGGAGGAGACCTTCCTGGCTTTGGAGTTCTTGGAGTCAGCGCCCAAGCAGTCCGATTTTGATGAAGAGTTGGGGCGTGTCTTGGCGGCGATGCACCGCTTCCCAGCGGCCACACCTGGTCTCAATGAGGACAATTTTATCGGCCCCTTGAGTCAGGACAACAGGACTTGTAGGAGTTGGGCGGAGTTTTACGCGCAGAGACGATTGCGCCCGCGCCTGGAAGAGGCGCTGAAGTCTGGGCAGGCTCCTGACAATTGGCGTCTGAAGTTTGAATCACTCTTTCGGAGGCTGCCCGACTTGGTACCGGAGGAGCCGCTCTCTCGGCTTCACGGAGACCTCTGGGGCGGCAACGTGCTGGTGGGACCGGCGGGGGAACCCTGTCTCATCGACCCGGCCGTTTATGTGGGCCACCGTGAAGTGGACCTCGCTATGATGCGACTCTTCGGGGGGTTCTCCGAGCGCGTCTTTCAAAGCTATCAAAAAGCCTATCCACTGGAGCGAGGGTATCAAGGGCGTGTAGCCCTCTACCAACTCTATCCACTCCTCGTCCATGTGAATCTGTTCGGCGGGGGCTATGTCCGCTCGGTGGAGCGAGCCCTCGCGCAGGTCTTGAGCTAAGACCTCAACTCAGGGCTTGTCCCTGGGAGAGCTTTATAGCGTCCCGGGCGATGGCCTGACACATGGAGTCGAAGATGACTTGATGGGCAGGATACATGCAATACCAGTAGACGAATCCCCAAAAACCGTGAGGGGCAAAAAGAGCGGACTGAATCAATTCGCAGCCTCCCTCCTTGGGCTGGGCCTCCCAAGAGAGCCAAGCCCTGCCGGGAACCTTCATTTCTGCTCTCAGAACGAGGCTGCGCCCGACTTCAACTCGCTCTACTCTCCAGAAGTCGAGAGCCTCGCCGGTCAAGAGTTCCGTGGGGTGCCGTCGACCGCGTCTCAGGCCAGGACCGCCTACCAGTTGGTCGAAGAAGCCTCGAATCTTCCAGGCCCAGTTCCAAACCAACCAGCCTCTCTGTCCACCAATGGCGGCAAACGACGTGAAGACAAACTCGGGGTCCACCGGAACGAAGGTGCTGCGGACCTCTCGCACCAAGCCTTCTCGGTCCTGTAGGGTAAAGGTTGAGTTCCCGGCTAACGAGTTGCTCCATCGGGTCGCTACAGCGCGCTCTTGAGTTCGTTGCAAGGCCTGCTTGACTGAGGACAGATAGTCCAAAGGAACGATCTCGGTGAAGAGTTCTTCGGCGCGATCGGTGTTGGCCAAGACGGGCGTCACGATACCCTCGACCAAAGGACGAGCCAGGGAGTTGGGTATGGGCGTGACCAGCCCCACCCAGAGAGCGGCCAGTCTCGGAGCGAGCACCGGTAAAGGTACAATGACCCTGCGGAGACCTCGAGCCTCGGCGTAGCCCAGCATCATCTGGCGAAAGGTCAAGACCTCCCCTCCGATGTCTATGGGGCCCAAAGCCGGTTGGCTCAGCGCTGCCAACAAGTACTCCAATACGGCACGGATGTTGATCGGTTGGACCGGATTTTCGACCCATTTAGGGGCGACCATGAGGGGCAGACGTTCGGTGAGGTAGCGAACCATCTCAAAGGAGGCGGACCCTGAGCCGATAATGGGGCCGGCTCGGAACTCTGTGGTGGGCAGCGAATTGGAGAGGGTTTGACCCACTTCGGCCCGGCTGCTCAAGTGGAGAGACACTTTGTCGAGCTCTCTAGGGAGCAACCCTCCGAGGTAGATGCACAGCTTCAAGTGGGGTTGAGCTGCCTGGCAAAAATTCTGAGCACAGACACGGTCGGCTTCGGCAAAGTCCGTATCGGCTAACATGGAATGCACAAGATAGTAGCCCACCTCCACGCCTTCACAAAGACCGCAGAGCGTTTCTGGCTTTGTCAGATCACCCTCGAAGACCTCAACCAGGGAGCTCCATTGACGTCCTTCAATCCGAGTCTTGTCTCGAACCAACACGCGGAGCTGATGACCGGCCTCCAACAACTGGGGAATCAACCGACCACCGATGTACCCAGTGGCT